>DQGF01000180.1:9985-12141 GCA_003525045.1 Pseudomonas sp.
CCAGCTTCACCTTCCTTCTTCAACTGCTCCAGTTGCGGGCTGACGGCGGACATCAGTTGCATGATGATCGATGCCGAAATGTACGGCATGATCCCCAGTGCAAAGATGCTCATCCGTTCCAGCGCACCGCCGGAAAACATGTTGAACAAGCTAAGAATGGTCCCCTCATTCTGTCGAAACAGGTCCGCGAGTCGGTCCGGGTTGATACCTGGAACCGGGATGTGTGCGCCTATTCGGTAGACGATAATCGCCAGGAACAGAAAACGCAGACGAGCCCAGAGTTCAGACATACCGCCTTTGCCGAGCGCAGAGAGAGCACCTTGCTTAGCCATTTATTCCTCGAACTTGCCGCCAGCTGCTTCGATAGCCGCACGCGCACCTTTGGTGGCGCCGATTCCCTTTCCGATGGTGACAGCGCGAGTAACTTCGCCGGACAGCATGATTTTCACACGCTGTACGTTGACGTTGATCACGTTGGCATCTTTCAGGGACTGCACGGAGACGATGTCGCCTTCCACTTTAGCCAGCTCGGACAAACGCACTTCTGCGCGATCCATGGCTTTCAGGGAAACGAAACCGAACTTCGGCAGGCGACGATGCAGCGGCTGTTGACCGCCTTCAAAGCCTGGAGCAATGGTGCCACCGGAGCGGGAGGACTGACCTTTGTGGCCACGGCCACCGGTCTTGCCCAAACCACTACCGATACCACGGCCCGGACGATGCTTTTCGCGACGGGAACCCGGCGCTGGACTCAGATCATTGAGTTTCATCGATTAACCCTCGACACGCAGCATGTAGTAAGCCTTGTTGATCATCCCGCGATTCTCGGGAGTATCAAGTACTTCTACAGTGTGACCGATGCGACGCAGACCCAGACCCTTAACGCACAGTTTGTGGTTAGGGATGCGGCCGGTCATGCTTTTGATCAGCGTAACTTTAACGGTAGCCATGATCAGAAGATCTCCTTGACGCTTTTGCCACGCTTGGCGGCAATGGACTCAGGAGACTGCATAGCCTTCAAACCTTTGAAAGTGGCGTGAACCACGTTTACCGGGTTAGTCGAGCCGTAGCACTTGGCCAGAACGTTCTGAACGCCAGCAACTTCGAGGACAGCACGCATAGCGCCGCCAGCGATGATACCGGTACCTTCAGAAGCAGGCTGCATGTACACCTTCGAAGCGCCGTGACCGGACTTCATTGCGTACTGCAGCGTGGTGCCGTTCAGATCAACTTGGATCATGTTGCGGCGAGCAGCTTCCATTGCCTTCTGGATCGCAGCAGGCACTTCACGTGACTTGCCACGGCCGAAGCCAACACGCCCTTTACCATCACCAACCACGGTCAACGCGGTGAAAGTGAAGATACGGCCGCCTTTAACGGTTTTGGCTACGCGGTTAACTTGAACCAGCTTCTCAATGTAGCCTTCGTCGCGCTTTTGGTCGTTATTTGACATAACTTAGAACTCCAGCCCAGCTTCACGAGCAGCATCAGCCAGCGCCTTGACGCGGCCGTGGTACTTGAAGCCAGAGCGGTCGAAAGCCACCTGCGAGACGCCAGCGGCTTTAGCACGCGTAGCGACCAGCTGGCCAACCTTAGTGGCCGCGTCGATGTTGCCAGTGGCGCCATCACGCAGTTCTTTATCCAAAGTCGAGGCAGATGCCAGGACTTTGTTGCCGTCGGCCGAAATGACCTGGGCGTAGATGTGCTGCGACGAGCGGAACACGCAGAGACGCACGACTTCGAGTTCGTGCATTTTCAGGCGTGCTTTGCGAGCGCGACGCAGTCGAGTAACTTTTTTGTCGGTCATTTGCTATGCCCTACTTCTTCTTGGCTTCTTTACGACGGACGACTTCGTCCGCGTAGCGCACACCTTTGCCTTTGTACGGCTCTGGTGGACGGAAGTCGCGGATCTCTGCGGCCACTTGACCTACCAGCTGCTTATCGATGCCCTTGATCAGGATATCGGTCTGGCTAGGAGTCTCAGCGGTGATGCCTTCCGGCAGTTCATAATCCACTGGGTGCGAGAAGCCAAGAGCCAGGTTCAGCACTGTGCCTTTTGCTTGCGCTTTGTAACCAACACCGACCAGCTGGAGCTTACGCTCGAAGCCTTGGCTTACGCCTTGGACCATGTTGTTTACCAACGCACGAGTGGTACC
>DQGF01000180.1:12516-20431 GCA_003525045.1 Pseudomonas sp.
GCTTCTTCAACAATCTCAACGGACGAATGGATGTTCAGTTCGAGAGTGCCCTTGGCACCCTTCACCGAAAGCTGTTGGCCTGCGAATTTGACTTCGACACCGGCTGGCAGCTTAACGGGGTTCTTAGCGACGCGTGACATGCTTATCCCCCCTTAGAACACAGTGCAAAGAACTTCGCCGCCGACACCGGCAGCGCGCGCAGCACGATCCGTCATCACACCTTTGTTGGTGGAGACGATAGACACACCGAGACCGCCACGAACTTTCGGCAGATCATCGACGGACTTGTACTGACGCAGGCCTGGACGGCTAACGCGCTTCACTTCTTCGATGACCGGACGGCCTTCGAAATATTTCAGCTCGATAGACAGCAGTGGCTTGATTTCGCTGCTGATCTGATAACCCGCAATGTAACCTTCGTCCTTCAGGACTTTGGCAACAGCTACCTTCAAAGTAGAAGATGGCATGCTTACGACGGACTTTTCAGCCATCTGGGCATTACGGATTCGAGTTAGCATGTCCGCTAACGGGTCCTGCATACTCATGGGCTAGACGCTCCTAATACACAAAAAATTAGCCTTGCGGCTACTACGTGTCGCCGAGTACATCCATGCGAAAAAAGCACGGGCTCAGGCGAGCCGGGTATTCTAGACACACCCCACAAATGAATCAAGCCCCAAAAGGGGCTTGATTCAAGTTCAAGGTCACCGGTGGTCAGGATCTTGCGATCCCGGACACCGAGACTTTGACAGTGCTTACCAGCTGGCTTTAACCAGACCAGGTACGTCACCACGCATTGCAGCTTCACGCAGTTTGTTACGGCCAAGGCCGAACTTGCGGTAAACGCCGTGTGGACGACCGGTCAGGCGGCAGCGGTTACGCATGCGCGAAGCGCTTGCGTCACGTGGCTGCTTCTGCAGAGCTACTGTAGCTTCCCAACGTGCTTCTGGACTTGCGTTCAGATCAACGATGATAGCTTTCAGTGCTGCACGCTTTTTGGCGTACTTGGCAACCGTGAGCTGACGTTTCAGCTCGCGGTTTTTCATGCTCATCTTGGCCATTTTCCTACTCCAATCAGTTGCGGAACGGGAATTTGAAAGCACGCAGCAGCGCGCGACCTTCATCATCGTTCTTGGCAGTGGTGGTCAGGGTAATGTCCAGACCGCGGAGAGCATCGATCTTGTCGTAGTCGATTTCCGGGAAGATGATCTGCTCTTTAACGCCCATGCTGTAGTTACCACGACCATCGAAGGACTTGGCATTCAGGCCGCGGAAGTCGCGAACCCGAGGCAGGGAGATCGACAGCAGACGATCCAGGAATTCGTACATACGCTCACGGCGCAGAGTCACTTTGACGCCGATCGGCCAACCTTCACGGACTTTAAAGCCAGCGATGGATTTCCGAGCGTAAGTCACAACGACTTTCTGACCGGTGATCTTTTCCAGGTCGGCAACAGCGTGCTCGATGACTTTTTTGTCACCGACCGCTTCGCCCAGACCCATGTTCAGGGTGATTTTGGTAACGCGTGGAACTTCCATCACATTCGAAAGCTTAAGTTCTTCCTTAAGCTTGGGTGCGATTTCCTTCCAGTAAATCTCTTTTAGTCGTGCCATGGTCTTCTACCTAGCAGTGTTCAAGCATCAACCGCTTTTTGGGTCGACTTGAAGACACGAATTTTCTTGCCGTCTTCTACTTTGAAACCAACGCGATCAGCCTTGTTGGTTTCGCCGTTGAAAATGGCGACGTTAGAAGCGTCCAGTGGAGCTTCTTTTTCGACGATACCGCCTTGTACGCCCGACATCGGGTTAGGCTTGGTATGACGCTTAACCAGGTTCAGACCGCCAATAACCAGACGGTTATTAGCGAGAACCTTAAGCACCTTACCGCGCTTACCTTTGTCTTTGCCGGCGATCACGATGATCTCGTCGTCACGACGAATCTTTTGCATGTCGGATCTCCTTACAGCACTTCTGGGGCGAGCGAGACGATCTTCATGAACTTCTCAGTACGAAGCTCACGGGTCACTGGCCCAAAGATACGGGTGCCGATCGGCTCTTGCTTGTTGTTCAGAAGAACAGCAGCGTTGCCATCAAAGCGGATAATGGAGCCATCTGCACGGCGAACGCCGTGACGAGTGCGGACTACAACAGCAGTCATCACTTGGCCTTTTTTCACTTTACCGCGAGGAATTGCTTCCTTCACGGTAACTTTGATGATGTCACCGATACCAGCGTAACGACGATGGGAGCCACCCAGCACCTTGATGCACATAACGCGGCGAGCGCCGCTGTTATCGGCCACATCGAGCATGGATTGAGTCTGAATCATATAATTTCTCCGACCCCTAGTCCTTAGACTTCCACAGCGCGTTCGAGAACATCAACCAGCGCCCAAGACTTGGTCTTGGCCAAAGGACGAGTTTCACGAATAGTGACTTTGTCGCCGATGTGGCACTGATTGGTTTCGTCGTGCGCGTGCAGCTTAGTCGAACGCTTAACGTATTTACCGTAGATCGGGTGCTTTACGCGACGCTCGATCAGAACGGTGATGGTCTTGTCCATTTTGTCGCTGACAACACGGCCAGTCAGCGTACGGACGGTTTTTTCGGCTTCAGCCATGATTACTTACCTGCCTGCTGTTTGAGCACAGTCTTCACGCGAGCGATGTCACGCTTAACTTGCCGGAGCAGGTGAGACTGCCCCAACTGGCCAGTTGCTTTCTGCATACGCAGATTGAACTGGTCGCGCAACAGGCCGAGCAATTGCTCGTTAAGCTGCGGCGCGTCTTTTTCACGAAGTTCATTCGCTTTCATCACATCACCGTCCGTTTAACAAAGGCGGTGGCGAGCGGCAGCTTTGCAGCAGCCAGGGCAAAAGCCTCACGCGCCAGCTCTTCAGTAACACCCTCGATTTCATACAGGACTTTGCCTGGCTGAATCTGGGCAACCCAGTACTCCACACTACCCTTACCTTTACCCATCCGAACTTCGAGGGGCTTTTTGGAAATAGGCTTGTCCGGGAATACACGGATCCAGATCTTGCCGCCACGTTTAACGTGACGGGTCAGAGCACGACGCGCTGACTCGATCTGACGAGCGGTGAGACGACCACGAGCTACAGACTTCAGCGCATATTCGCCGAAGCTGACTTTGCTACCGCGCTGAGCCAGACCACGGTTGTGGCCTGTCATCTGCTTGCGGAACTTCGTACGCTTTGGTTGCAACATTTGGCGTACCCCTTACTTAGCAGCTTTTTTACGAGGCGCTGGTGCTTGTGGTTTCAGTTCTTCTTGGCGACCACCAATTACTTCGCCTTTGAAGATCCAAACCTTTACACCGATCACACCGTAAGTGGTGTGAGCTTCGTAGTTGGCATAGTCGATGTCGGCACGCAGGGTGTGCAGTGGCACACGACCTTCGCGATACCATTCAGTACGTGCGATTTCAGCACCGCCGAGACGACCGCTCACTTGGATTTTGATGCCTTTGGCACCAATGCGCATGGCGTTCTGTACAGCGCGCTTCATAGCGCGACGGAACATTACGCGACGCTCCAGCTGCTGAGCTACGCTCTGCGCAACCAACATACCGTCGAGTTCCGGCTTGCGGATTTCTTCGATATTGATGTGCACAGGCACACCCATTTGTTTGGTCAGGTCCTGACGCAGTTTCTCAACATCTTCACCTTTCTTCCCGATAACGATACCTGGACGAGCGGTGTGGATGGTGATACGTGCTGTTTGAGCCGGACGATGGATATCGATACGGCTTACGGACGCGCTTTTTAGTTTGTCTTGGAGATACTCACGCACCTTCAGATCAGCGAACAAATAGTCCGCATAAGTCCGACCGTCTGCGTACCAGACGGAGGTGTGTTCCTTGACGATTCCCAGGCGAATGCCAATGGGATGTACTTTCTGACCCATCTCTTCGACTCCGTTACTTGTCAGCAACCTTGACAGTGATATGGCAAGACCGCTTGACGATGCGATCAGCACGGCCTTTGGCACGTGGCATGATTCGCTTCAGCGAACGCCCTTCGTTGACGAAAACGGTGCTGACTTTGAGGTCATCAACGTCTGCGCCTTCGTTATGCTCGGCGTTGGCTACGGCCGACTCCAGCACTTTCTTCATGATCTCGGCGGCTTTCTTACTGCTGAAAGCCAACAGGTTGAGCGCTTCGCCCACCTTCTTCCCGCGGATCTGGTCGGCGACCAAGCGGGCTTTCTGGGCGGAGATTCGAGCGCCCGACAACTTAGCGGCTACTTCCATCGTTCCTTACCCCTTAACGCTTGGCTTTCTTGTCTGCCACGTGCCCACGATATGTGCGGGTACCGGCAAACTCGCCTAGTTTGTGGCCGACCATGTCTTCGTTCACGAGAACTGGAACATGTTGACGACCGTTATGAACTGCGATGGTCAGACCGACCATTTGTGGCAGGATCATCGAACGACGCGACCAGGTTTTAACTGGTTTGCGATCGTTCTTTTCCGCCGCCACTTCGATCTTCTTCAGTAGGTGAAGATCAATAAAAGGACCTTTTTTCAGAGAACGTGGCACTGTCGTATCCCTCTATTTACTTGCGACGACGGACGATCATTTTGTCGGTACGCTTATTACCACGAGTCTTCGCGCCCTTAGTCGGGAAGCCCCATGGCGATACCGGATGACGACCACCAGAGGTACGACCTTCACCACCACCATGTGGGTGGTCAACCGGGTTCATGGCAACACCACGAACGGTTGGGCGAACGCCACGCCAGCGTTTGGCACCAGCTTTACCCAGCGAACGCAGGCTGTGCTCGGAGTTCGAGACTTCGCCCAGGGTCGCACGGCATTCAGCCAGCACTTTACGCATCTCACCAGAACGCAGACGCAGGGTCACGTAGACACCTTCACGAGCGATCAGCTGAGCCGAAGCACCAGCGGAACGAGCGATTTGCGCGCCTTTACCTGGCTTCAATTCGATGCCGTGTACGGTGCTACCAACTGGAATGTTACGCAGTTGCAGAGCGTTGCCCGGCTTGATCGGTGCCAGAGCACCTGCGATCAGCTGGTCGCCAGCACTCACGCCTTTAGGGGCGATGATGTAGCGACGCTCGCCATCTGCGTACAGCAGCAGAGCGATGTGAGCAGTACGGTTTGGATCGTATTCGATACGCTCGACAGTGGCAGAGATGCCATCTTTGTCGTTGCGACGGAAGTCGACCAGACGATAATGCTGCTTATGGCCACCACCGATGTGACGAGTGGTAATGCGACCATTGTTGTTACGACCACCAGTCTTCGATTTTTTCTCGAGCAGCGGTGCGTGAGGAGCGCCTTTATGCAGCTCCTGGTTGACCACCTTGACCACAAAACGGCGGCCAGGGGAAGTCGGTTTGCATTTAACGATTGCCATGATGCACCCCTTCCTTACTCAGCACTGCTGCTGAAATCGAGATCTTGGCCTGGCTGAAGGGAGATAACTGCCTTCTTCCAGTCATTACGCTTGCCCAGACCGCGAGCAGTGCGCTTGCTCTTACCCAGAACGTTCAGGGTAGTAACACGCTCTACTTTCACGCTGAACAGGCTTTCGACGGCCTTCTTGATTTCCAGCTTGGTTGCGTCAGTTGCAACCTTGAAAACGAACTGGCCTTTCTTGTCAGCCAGAACCGTAGCCTTCTCGGAAACGTGCGGGCCAAGCAGAACTTTAAATACGCGTTCCTGGTTCATCCCAGCAGCTCCTCGAATTTCTTCACGGCCGACACGGTGATCAACACCTTGTCGTATGCGATCAGACTAACTGGATCGGAACCTTGCACGTCACGTACATCAACGTGTGGCAGGTTGCGAGCAGCCAGGTACAGGTTCTGATCAACCACTTCAGACACGATCAAGACGTCAGTCAGGCCCATGCCGGTCAGTTTGTTCAGCAGATCTTTGGTCTTCGGTGCATCAACAGCGAAGTCCTGAACCACTACCAGACGATCAGTACGCACCAGCTCAGCAAGGATGGAACGCATTGCTGCGCGATACATCTTCTTGTTCAGCTTCTGGGTGTGATCCTGAGGACGAGCTGCGAAAGTGGTACCGCCGCCACGCCAGATTGGGCTACGGATAGTACCGGCACGAGCACGGCCAGTACCTTTCTGACGCCATGGGCGCTTACCGCCACCACGAACGTCGGAACGGGTCTTTTGCTGCTTGCTACCTTGACGGCCGCCGGCCATGTAGGCCACGACTGCTTGGTGAACCAGCGTCTCGTTGAATTCGCCGCCAAATGTCAGTTCGGAAACTTCGATCGCTTGAGCGTCATTTACATTTAATTGCATGTCAGCTTCCCCTTAACCGCGAGCCTTGGCTGCTGGACGTACAACCAAGTTGCCGCCAGTAGCGCCAGGAACAGCGCCCTTGACCAACAACAGATTGCGTTCAGCGTCCACGCGCACTACTTCGAGGGACTGCACGGTCACGCGCTCAGCGCCCATATGACCGGACATTTTTTTGCCCTTGAATACACGACCAGGAGTCTGGCACTGGCCGATAGAGCCTGGAACGCGGTGGGACACGGAGTTACCGTGGGTATTATCTTGCCCGCGGAAATTCCAACGCTTGATCGTACCCTGGAAGCCTTTACCCTTGGACTGACCGGTTACATCAACCAGTTGACCAGCGGCGAAGATTTCAGCGTTGATCAGATCGCCGGCCTGGTACTCGCCTTCTTCAAGGCGGAATTCCATTACGGTACGACCAGCGGCAACGTTCGCTTTAGCGAAGTGGCCAGCCTGAGCAGCTGTAACACGCGAAGCACGACGCTCGCCTACAGTGACTTGCACTGCACGATAGCCATCGGTCTCTTCAGTTTTGAACTGGGTGACGCGATTCGGCTCGATCTCAATGACCGTGACCGGAATGGAGACACCTTCTTCGGTGAAAATACGGGTCATACCGCATTTACGACCGACTACACCAATAGTCATGTTGTAAACCTCATGAGTGTACGGGGCTTTCACCCGCTATGGCCGCCCATTTCAGAGCGTTACACGACTAAGACCGAGTCTTAGCCGAGGCTGATCTGCACTTCCACACCGGCCGCAAGATCAAGCTTCATAAGCGCATCAACGGTTTTATCCGTTGGCTGGACGATGTCCAGAACACGCTTATGAGTACGGATCTCGTACTGGTCACGCGCGTCTTTGTTGACGTGCGGGGAGACCAGAACGGTGAACCGCTCTTTACGGGTAGGCAGTGGAATTGGACCACGCACTTGAGCACCAGTACGTTTCGCGGTTTCCACGATTTCCTGGGTGGATTGGTCGATCAGGCGATGGTCAAAAGCCTTCAACCTGATACGGATTTGCTGATTTTGCATTGGATTTCAGACTCCGGCTGCTATTCCCACCGAGCGCAATACGCCCGTTAAAAGGAGGCGCAATTCTATAGACGCCCCATATGGGTGTCAACCCAATAAAAAAGCCCCCGCTGAGCGGAGGCTTTTTCAACTCATCGAAGCTTACTCAAAAAGAGCTTACTCGATGATTTTGGCTACGACGCCAGCGCCGACGGTACGACCGCCTTCACGGATAGCGAAACGCAGACCGTCTTCCATTGCGATGGTCTTGATCAGGGTGACAACCATTTTAACGTTGTCGCCTGGCATTACCATTTCAACGCCTTCCGGCAGCTCGCAGTTACCAGTCACGTCAGTAGTACGGAAGTAGAACTGTGGACGGTAGCCTTTGAAGAACGGAGTGTGACGACCGCCTTCTTCTTTGCTCAGAACGTAGACTTCAGCTTCGAACTTGGTGTGCGGCTTGACCGAACCTGGCTTGACCAGAACCTGGCCACGCTCAACGTCGTCACGCTTGGTACCACGCAGCAGAACGCCGCAGTTCTCGCCAGCACGACCTTCGTCGAGCAGCTTGCGGAACAT
>DQGF01000191.1 GCA_003525045.1 Pseudomonas sp.
CGCCACACGGCAGCGGTGCGATCAACTACGCGGTCCGGCGCCCCAAGGGAGTGATCGGTGTGATCAGTCCGTGGAATCTGCCGCTGCTGTTGATGACATGGAAGGTCGGGCCTGCCCTGGCTTGCGGCAACACCGTGGTGGTCAAGCCTTCCGAGGAAACCCCGCTGACCGCGACCTTGCTGGGCGAGGTCATGCAGACGGCCGGCGTGCCGCCCGGCGTGTACAACGTTGTTCACGGTTTTGGTGGCGACTCCGCCGGAGCCTTTCTCACCGAGCACGCGGACGTCGATGCCTTCACCTTCACCGGCGAAACCGGTACCGGCGAGTTGATCATGCGCGCCGCTGCCAAGGGCGTGCGTCAGGTCTCCCTGGAGCTAGGCGGCAAGAACGCCGGCATCGTTTTTGCCGACTGCGATATGGACAAGGCCATCGAAGGCACCCTGCGGTCGGCATTCGCCAACTGCGGCCAGGTTTGTCTCGGTACTGAGCGTTTGTACGTCGAACGCTCGATTTTCGAAGAATTCGTCGCGCGGCTCAAAGCGGGTGCCGAGAACCTGGTGATCGGTCCTCCGAACGACCCGGCGAGCAACTTCGGTCCATTGGTGAGTCTCAAGCACCGCGAGAAGGTGCTGTCCTACTACCAACAAGCAATCGACGACGGTGCCACCGTGGTCACTGGCGGGGGCGTGCCGCAGATGCCGGATGCGTTATCCGGCGGTGCCTGGATACAGCCAACTATCTGGACTGGCCTGGCCGACGACTCGGCGGTAGTCACTGAAGAAATCTTCGGGCCGTGCTGCCATATCCGTCCATTCGACAGCGAACTCGAAGCCATCGCCCTGGCCAACAGACTGCCCTACGGCCTGTCCGCGACCCTCTGGAGCGAGAACGTCAGCCGTGCACACCGGGTCGCTGCACAACTGGAAGCCGGCATCGTCTGGGTCAATAGCTGGTTTCTGCGTGACCTGCGCACCGCCTTTGGTGGCAGCAAGCAATCCGGGATCGGCCGAGAAGGGGGTGTGCACTCGCTGGAGTTTTACACCGAACTGAAAAACATCTGCGTAAAGTTGTGAGGCCGTCATGAACGCACACGCAAACAGCCCTGAAATTGGCCGCGAAATCCTCGCCGCCGGCTATCGCACCAACCTGCATGACAGCGGCGAAGGTTTTCCGCTGATGATGATCCACGGCTCCGGCCCAGGCGTCACCGCCTGGGCCAACTGGCGCTTGGTGATACCGGAACTGGCCAAGAGCCGCCGGGTGATCGCCCCGGACATGCTCGGCTTCGGCTACAGCGAGCGTGCAGTAGACGGTCAATATTACCAGCAGCGCTGGGTCGAGCATGCACTTGGCGTGCTTGATGCGCTGGGCATTGAACAGGCCGACCTGATCGGTAACTCCTTCGGCGGCGGGTTGGCCCTGGCCTTGGCGATTCGCCACCCCGAGCGTGTGCGTCGGCTGGTATTGATGGGCAGCGTCGGTGTGAGCTTCCCGATCACTCCAGGACTCGATCAAGTTTGGGGTTACGAACCGTCCCTGAACAACATGCGCAAACTGATGGACACGTTTGCCTACGATCGTGGCCTGGTTACCGACGAGTTGGCCGAACTGCGCTACCAGGCCAGCATACGTCCCGGTTTTCAGGAATCCTTCGCGCAAATGTTCCCGGCACCGCGTCAGCGTTGGGTCGATGGTCTGGCCAGCAGCGAGGCGGATATTAGTGCCTTGCCACATCAGACCTTGGTGATCCATGGACGCGAGGATCAGGTGATCCCCTTGGCCACGTCACTGACCCTGGCCGATTTAATCGTCCGCGCGCAACTGCACGTATTCAACCAGTGCGGCCACTGGACACAGATTGAACATGCCGCCCGCTTCGCGCGCCTGGTCGGTGACTTCCTCGCCGAGGCAGACGCCACTAGCCTTTCCTCAGAGAGATGAGAATGGACAAGATATTGATCAACGAGCTCGGCGACGAGCTATACCAGGCGATGGTTAACCGCGAGGCGATCAGCCCGCTGACCGAGCGCGGCTTCGACATCAGCATCGACGACGCCTATCACATCTCGCTGCGTATGCTCGAGCGCCGCCTGGCGGCCGGAGAGCAGATCATTGGCAAGAAGATCGGGGTTACCAGCAAGGCGGTGCAGAACATGCTCAATGTTCACCAGCCGGACTTTGGTTACCTGACCAACCGCATGGTGTTCAACAGCGGCGAAGCGGTGCCGATCAGCCAGTTGCTGATGCAGCCCAAGGCCGAGGGCGAGATCGCCTTCATCCTCAAAAAGGATCTGATTGGCCCCGGCGTGACCAACGCGGATGTGCTGGCCGCCACCGAATGCGTCATGCCGTGTTTCGAAATCGTCGATTCGCGTATCCGCGATTGGAAAATAAAGATCCAGGACACGGTGGCGGACAACGCCTCCTGCGGCCTGTTCGTACTCGGTGACCAAGCCGTGTCACCGCGCCAGGTCGACCTGGTCACCTGCGGCATGGTGGTAGAAAAAAATGGCCATGTCATCAGCACGGGGGCGGGTGCGGCGGCACTTGGATCGCCGGTCAACTGTGTGGCCTGGCTGGCCAACACCCTTGGCCGCTTCGGCATCCCGCTGAAAGCCGGCGAAGTGATTCTCTCCGGTTCGCTGGTGCCGCTAGAGCCAGTCAAGGCTGGCGACATCATGCGCGTCGACATCGGTGGTATCGGCAGCGCCTCCGTGCGCTTTACCTGATCCTGGGAGCTAATAATGAATAATAAACTCAAAGTTGCCATCGTCGGTTCCGGCAACAT
>DQGF01000089.1 GCA_003525045.1 Pseudomonas sp.
ATCCTCGCGGCCGTGGTCGGGCCACGGTTTTTCGATCGGCGGGTGTTCGATGAACGCCTGTTCTTCGAAGAAACCCTGGCAGCCGTTCGCTACGGGCAGAAAGTTGCCCTGGCCAGCGGTTGCCTGACCCAGGTCAGCGTCGAGCCCAGCGGTTACCACCTGCGCCAGGCGGCCAACTGTACCAGCGGCGCCTACAACGCCGAGGTCCGCAGCCCGGATGGCGATACAACCTTTGCCGCTGCAGCGCCCACTGATGTGACGCTGACAACGGTCAATTTTCCCGTGGTATTCGACTCGCTGGGCCGTCCGTCCAGCGCGGCGAGTGCCACTGTCGGAACCGTCAACGGCGGCTTCACATTCAACGTAACGGCCGAAACAGGTCTGGTGCATTGAAGCGCCAACGGGGCATGACCCTGATCGAACTGGTGATCACCATCGTGATCATCGGAATCGCCGCGGCGGCCTTGTTCAGTGCCATGGCCGCTATCAGCAGTCGCTCGGCCGACCCGTTGCTGCGCCAGCAGAGCCTGGACATTGCCGAGGCCTATCTCGAGGAAATCCTGCTCAAGGATTTCGCCGACCCAAGCGGCGTCGTCTGCCCTCCCGCTGCGGCTAACCGCAGTCAGTATCAACTGGTCTGCAACTACGCCGGGCTGAATGACAACGGTGTCCGTCAAGCCGATGCCGCGCCGATCGCCGCCCTCGCCGGCTACCGGGTGAATGTCACGGTCAATCCGCAGGCCTGGGCAGGCCTGCCGGCGGCTGATGTGCTGTATGTGGAAGTCACGGTGACCGACCCCGCCAATCAGTCGTTGGTGCTCGGCGCCTATCGGACGCGTTATTGATGAACGGCTCAGCACACAACCGCGGTTTCACCCTGGTCGAACTGGTACTGGTGATCGCCCTGGCCGGCGTTGTCCTGGTGATGATTGGCAGTGTGTTGTCGCATCCGTTACAGGGTTTCGTCGATCAGAGCCGACGTGGCGCGCTGGTGGATCAAGCGGCCAGCGCACTGGACCGGATGATCCGCGATGTGCGACTGGCCGTGCCCAATTCGATTCGGGTATCGGCTGATGGCCAGGCGGTGGAGCTGCTGCTGATTCACAGTGCCGCGCGCTACCGCTCGAACCGGCATGACAGTGAAGGCCTGCGTTTTTCCGGGGAGACTGCCGGCACCTGCGCCAGCACCACCGTCGGCGGCCGCTGCGATGAGGTGCAGGTGCTGGACGCGGCGTTCGATCCCGCAGGCGCGCGGTGGATGGTGCTGTACAACATCGGCGCCGAGTCGGGGGGTGTTCCGATCGCCGGGAGCAATCTCTGGGCACCGGCTGACCCGGGAGTGATTACCCCCACAGGCAGCACCTTCAGTCTGATCCCGGGTGCACCCGGCGCGGAAAGCCTGATCGCGGTGGGCAACCTGCCCGTCGGCGGTTTTCGCTTCGCCTATGGGTCGCCGCAGCATCGTTTGTACCTGGCCAGTTCGGTGGTGGGTTTTCGCTGCCAAAATGGTCAACTGGTTCGCTACAGCTATAACCGACTGCTGCCTGCGCTACCTGCCGACCCACCCGCCGACTCCAACCCCGAGCCGATGGCACGCCATGTCGACTGTGGGCAAACCTATTTCACCTACCAGGCCGGCAGTACTCAGCGCAGTGGCTTACTGTCCCTGGTGTTGCGGATCACCCTCGAGGGCGAAAGCTTCCAACTCGTGCAACAGGTCCATGTCGACAATGCGCCCTGATCCCCGCTGGCCTCGACACGCCCAGGGTTTTGGCCTGGTGGCGGCCATGTTTTTACTCATCGTGGTAACACTGGTAGTGATCACCATGGCGCGTCTGTCGGTTACACAACACGGCAGCAACAGTCTGGCCTCCAGCAAGCGCGGGCCTATCAGGCTGCACGGGCCGGGCTGGAGTGGGGAATAAGCCAGGCGATGAGTACCGGCCACTGCGTGGAAGGGACCCCCGACCTGAGCGGCAATAATCTTGCCGACTTCAATCTCGGCGTGGCATGCAGCAGCAACAGCTATCTGGATAATAACGGCTCCGCCTTACAGATCTTCCGCTTCACCTCCACCGCGCAGAACGGCACACCAGGCAGCCGCTTCGATTACGCCTACCGGCAGCTTGCCGCGACCATAGAGAAAGGAACTCCATGAGCAGAAAAGCATTCATGCGGGGGGGCTTGTGCGTTGCGCTTCTGGCGGGCCTGGCGCTGACCAGCCTGGCTCACGCCGCAAGCACTTATACCTTCGGCTTGCTGGGTACAAACGCTCCATGCTCAGGGGGCTGGAGCAAAAGTGGCCATACGTTCACCTGCAGTGGTCAGATGATCCTCGGTTCCGGGGACGCATTGGCGACCAGTATCTTGATTTTCGGCAACATCACCGTGGTGGCGAATCAGGGGTTTTCACTGGACAGCAACGCGATCGGCACCCGCACTAAAACGGTGGCACTGGTCTCCGTTGGCGGTGCGATTGACGTCGTGGGTACCGGCAGTACGTTCAGTGCTTCGGTGAGTTCCACCGATGGCGCAATCAGCATGACCAACGCCACCGTGGCAGGCTCAGTCCAGACCACCAACGGCGCCATAACCCTGGTTGGCGGCGCGATTGCCGGCGATGCTCAGGCTGGCGGGGCGATTACGACCACGGATGCGCCGGTCACCGGCAACCTGACCAGTAACTCAGGCGCCATAACGCTAACCGGTGGCAGTGTCAGCGGTAATGTCCTGGCCGCCGGCGTCATTACCGCCACCGATTCTCCGGTGACTGGCAACCTGACCAGCAGCACGGCCGCTATCACCCTGGTGCGCGGCAGCGTCGCGGGTGATGTCAATGCGGCCGCCGCCATCACCATTACCGACAGCTGCATCGGTGGCAGTGTACTGGCCGGTGGCGCTATCACCCTCACCCGCACCACTGTCGGCAACAATGCCCAGGCCGGTGGCGCTATCACCGCCACCAACAGTTGTATCGAAGGCACTATCCTGGCGGGCGGCGCCACCACCATCACCGGCGATTGCTCATCCAGCCCGACGCAGGCCAGTTGCAAGGCTACGCCGCCGACCACGCCCCTCGATCACTTCGCCTTCAGCTATGCGGGCGCAGCGCTGACCTGCAATCCACAGCCGATCACAATCAGTGCCTGCAGCAGTGCCGACTGCAGCCTTTACGCCGATCCAGTCAGTATTACCCTGAGCCCCTCCAGCGGTTGGACAGCCACACCGCCTGCGGTCATGAGCGGCAACACCATTACCTTCAGCGGCGGCAGTGCCCAGGCAACGTTGCGTAGCGCCGCCGCCGGGAACGTGAGCCTGGCTGTCGTCGCGTCGGTCCCTGCAAGCACCGCGCAGGTCGTCTGCTCGACCAGCGCGTGTACGATCGGCTATGCCGAGAGCGGTTTTATTTTTGATGTGCCGACCCTGATAGCGGCCCGACCACAGAGCAACATTGCCTTGCGCGCCGTGAAAAAAAGCGATGCCTCGCAGGCCTGTGTGCCGGGTTTTTCCAATGTCACCCGCAAACTGAGTTTTAGCTCGGCCTACCTTGATCCCGGTACGGGCAGCCAACCGGTGATGGTCAATGGCACCCCGATAACGGGCAGCTCGCGCGAGCTCGACCTGGCCTTCGACAACACCGGCAGCACGCGCCTTACCGTCCGTTACGACGACGCCGGGCAGATGATGCTCACTGCCAGCTACCAGGGCATCGCCGCCAACAACGATGCCGGACTCAGCATGAGCGGGAGCGATGTGTTCGTCGTCAAACCCTACGGCTTGTGCCTGCAGACCGATTCAACGTGCAGCGTTGCGGGTGTCAGTAGCGATTGCAAGGTGTTCCCCGATGTGCGCGCGGGCGACTCGTTTCCCCTGCGCATTCAGGCGGTCGGCTGGCTGGCGGACGACGAGCCCCTGACGGCGGCTGCGTTGTGCCGCGACCCTATCGTCACGCGCAATTTCCGAATGACTGACATTCCCCTGGTCAGCGAAGTGGTCGCTCCCCTGCCCGGTGACAACGGAACAGTCTCGCCGGCTCAATACAGTCATGTTTTAGGTAGCCAGACGACGACCCTCACTTCAATTTCCGAAGTCGGCGTATTTCAACTCCGTGCAACACCATTGGCCAATGCCTATTTCGGTGAAACCGTCAGTGGCGGTGAGAGCGGCTTGGTCGGACGCTTGACTCCCGCTTATCTGGGCGTCCAGGCAAGTGCCAGCCTGACGCCCAGCTGTGATTCGTCCTTCAGTTATCAGGGTCAGCCCATGGCCTTTGCCGCCGGACAAGAGCCTGACTTGAAGGTCACCGGTTTTAGTCGCGCCGCCGGCATCACGCATAACTATGATCGCGGCGCATTCTGGCGGTTGGCGACGCCGGTGCCGGATGCATACACCTCTATTACCGGCAAGCTCAGCCTGGATGCCAGCGGGCGCTTGACCAGCAGTGGCGGAGCAACTCTGACGCGAGGCGGTGCCGACGATGGCGACGGCAGCCAGCGCTACCGCTGGAGCAACGAAACCCTCCAATACACGCCGGCAATCCTGCCATTGGCCGATGACCGACCATTTATTGCGGCCATTGCCGGGAGCTTCAGCGCTGCAACATTGACCGATAGCGATGGTGCCTGTTTTGGCGATGGTAATGGTTGTTCGGCGTATCACTATGACTTCGCCAACAGCCCTGGTAGCGAAGTCAGACTTGGCCGCTTGCGTCTGGGCAACGCCCATGGCTCGGAATTTCAGAGTCTGGACTTGCCTTTGAGCATCGAAACCTGGCAAAACGTTGCAGGTGGCCGCTTTCGGGTTGAAGGTCTGGATACCTGCACCACGGCAACCATTTTGCAGGCGCCAGGGCTAACCTCATACACGGGGCAGCTCGGCCAGGAAAACTACGCTAACGACAAGATCACATTAATCGCACCGAGTGCTGGCCTGGGCCTGTTACGCCTGCAGGCTCCCGGCATCAATGGATCAGTCCTAGGTCAGTTATCGGCAATGCCGTCCTGGCTTTTCTATGACTGGAATGGCAAGGGCCGCGAGGCGGCAACTGGTCTGGCCAGATTCGGTATCTATCGAGGTTCGCCGTCGATGATATTTCACCGGGAGGTTTATCGCTAAGCGCCGGGTTTCGAGTAGGTTATATCATCACAACTAAACTCTCATAGGAGCAAACATTTACTCCCCTACCCAACCCGGGCGCCGGCGCTTTTCGGAAGGTCGAATACGTGCTACCGCATACGCGCAGTGCTGACCGCTGCGCGGGCCATCTCCAGTTCTTCGCCTCGCAACCATTGAGCGTAATAGTCTTTCAGTTCCTCCTCCCAGCCAGCCACTTCATCCAGCAAGTGCTCGGCGTGTTCGCGGGTCAGCGCAAAGTGAGCATGATGACTGAGCAAATTGGCACGACTGATTTGATTGCCATCCCGGCCCACCGCCATGGCCAGGGTCTGTGCAGGACCTTCGTCCACAATCGGCAACACGTCGTACATAGGCGAGAGGCGCCATTGTCCTGCGAGCCAGATAATGGAGTGGTTCCGTGGGTGGTCGTCGCTGTTGCCAGCCAAGGCGTTGTAGCACATCCGTTTGAACAGCTCTTGCAGATCCACGCCCGGGACACCGCGCCGGCGCATTTCATCGGCCACTGCCGCATATCGCCAGTCACGGTGGTATTGCGCATTCCATTCAGCGTCCAACAAGGTCAATGCACTGAGCATCGGGATGCGCCTGGCGCCTTCGGCCAAGGGTGTACGGTCGAAGCGTTCGATCAATAACGTGGATGGCGTTTCGGCATGCAAGGCGGTATTGGCGACGTTCAAACCCTTCGACGCGGCGAAGGTCATGCAGGCATATTCGATTGAGGGGAAATCGTATAGGTCAAACCGGTCTCGAGGCTTGGCCAGAATCAGCATCCCGTGATCCTGCAACGTTCGCTTTGGTCGCGCACCGCCGAGAGACGAGCGTTGCTGGCGGATGTTCAGCATCGCGATGGACTGTTCATCCAGTTGTCCGTCATAGACCGCTTCGCAGGCTTCTATGAATTTTGCCAAGCCTTTCAAGGTCGGCACCGAACTGTCGCCCAGACCGGGGGTGGGAACAGTCGCTGTCCCGGCCAGGAGATTGCCGACGCGGTCGTTGTTGGGCGACTTGAGCAAAAAATCGATGGGCGCCAGCACTTGACCGAACGCGCGCTGGAGCAAGCGCTCTCCCCATCCATCCGGCATGGCGTCGTTGATAAAGCCCGGTATGCCACGGTTCTTGGTAATGCCGGTATAGGCTTCTGCACGCAATGGATAGTTGATGGGATCTGGCACCCAGTTGCCACTCTCTACATAGTCGGGGGCGTAAATAAACTCGCCGAACTTCCCCTGGAGTGTCAGCCTGCCCAGGGTCAGCATCTCTCCGGTGTCCGGGTGCTCCATGTAAATGTAGGCACGGGACATCAGAAATCCTCCGCTTTAGGTTTGCGCAACCGCACACGCTTCGAGGCAATGCTCTGATGAGCATCCTCATCAGTGACATGACGGGTGATCTGCGATGTGGTTTCGATCCCGTCCAATGAGCCGAAAATCAGCTCGTTGATTCCAAGGCGCCACAGGACCAGCATGAAAGATCGAAGATCGACGAATTCCGACCCATTCTCGATTTTGCGCAGCGTGTGCTCGGAGATGCCCAGCGTCGATTTCAAGTCCGCTTGACGCAACCCCAACGCCAAGCGCCTGGCTTTGACCAAAAGCCCTATTTTACTGAGGCTATCGGCACAGTCGACCGGGAAAAAGTCTTTCATAATGCGCACCACAAAGAGCGTTATCCGTCATAAGGTTAACGATAGCACGTATTATCTTTTTATTTGAAACGTTAATAGAGAGCTTGGTGAGTATTATTTTGTATAAAGCTCACCTGCGCGAGCTTTATTTTACTAGTTTTATCCAGGATTTCGCACCCGCAACATTTGCGGACAAGGCTCGGCCAGCTACCCGAGCTTGCGCGCATCAGCAATTGCTGAACATCACCCTGCCGCTGTATTGGCGACACGTGCAGTGCGGATAAACAATGCTCGCAATTTTTCCCAGAAGTTTCCTCCCAACACGAAAAAGCTGCCAATGAACATGACGTCGCCCAACATCTGAGCCTGCCACAGGTTGGGTCTAAGCCCAGGCCACAGGCTGTCGACGTAGGGTTCAAGGAATGATGAGATCAGCGGCAGAAAGAACATCACTACACCAATCCGATGGCGAATCGGCCCAACTTCGCTCTCCATTGTTGGTGCAAGCCCGGACACGTAGCCGAACATTTTGCGTTTGAGCTGCTGGAACCCGGACTTGCCCATAACCGCAATAACCAGGATCAGTAGAACCTTGTTACTGATAAACAGTACCCCTGTCAGCGCCGCGATCCTGGAACCCGGCACACCGACTGCCGCTGCGACAGGCACCAGCAGCCAGGAACCGAGCATCAGGCAAATAATGCCTATCCCGACTTTGAAGCGCCAACCGGCTGAATGGTGTTCAACACTACCTGGGGCGGTGCTCATGATCGTTATCCTTTTTGACAGGCAGCCGTGGAGTTGATGACGCTTAAAAAGCTTAGCAGCCGATTGTTCACCCGTACGACTATGCTCCTGTGATCTTCCTCGGTTGGAAAACACGCAATGCATCCAGGTACAGCCATGCTGATTGTGCTCGGCATCAGCGGTTGCGTGCGGCTAGGGCCGGACTTCCAATCGCCCAGAGAGGCGTGGGTCGAACAATGGGGCTCCCCTGCCCTCGAGCAATCCAGCCAACGCAGCCTGAACCCGGACATTCGTCAGTGGTGGCAAGTCTTCGCCGATCCGGTTCTTGATCGTCTGATCGCCGAGTCGGATGCGCACAACGCCGACCTGAAAATCGCCGGCCTGCGGGTGATGGAAGCCCGCGCCCAATTGGGTATCGCCCAAAGCGGACGCTACCCGCAATTGCAGCAAGCCAGCGTGGATAGCCTGTACTTCAACCGCCGGCAATTCGGCGGGAGCAATCCCCAGGACAGCCATTTCTGGCAACACAGCGCCGGGTTCGACATTGGCTGGGAGCTGGATTTCTGGGGCCGATTCAGTCGCGCCATCGAGTCATCCGATGCCAGCTACTTTGCGGCCCAGGCCAACTATGAAGACGTACTCGTGTTGTTGCGGGCCCAGGTGGCCGACACCTACTTTGCGCTGCGCACCACCGAAGCGCGTTTGCGCGTTGCCCGGGAAAATGCCAATCAGCAACAGCGTAACTTCGAGATCACTGAAAAGTTGTTCAACAGCGGCCAGCAAGCCGAACTCGACCTGCAACAAGCCAAGACCCAATACCTGGGCACGCTGAGTACCATCCCTGCCCTTGAAGATCAGATACAGCGCACCCGCAATGCCTTGGCCGTGTTGATTGGCCAGCCTCCTGGCGGACTGCCGCAGCTGCTTGAAAACCAAGGATTGATCCCGCTGGTCGATCGCGCGGTGCTGCAGGATGTACCGGCCAATCTGCTGCTGCGTCGACCTGACGTACGCGCCGCCGAGCTCAACGTCGCTGCCCAGTCCGCGTTGATCGGCGTGGCCGTCACCGATTTTTATCCGTCGTTGACCTTGCTGGGCAGCATCGTCTGGTCGGCCGATACACTGAAGGGTACGTCGAACAGTCTGGACCTGATCGGCGGCCCCAGCCTGCGCTGGAATCTGTTCGATCACGGCCAGATCAGCAACAACGTGCGCGTGCAGGATGCGCGGTTGCAACAGCTGATCGAGGCCTACCGCGACAAGGTTCGACAGGCGGCGCGGGAGGCTGATGATGCCGCCAGCGGGCTGATCAAATCCCTGGAACGCGAACGCATCCTGCGAGAAGCCGAAACGGCCGCCAAGCGTTCGCTGGCGCTGGCGAACGCCCAGTACCGCGAAGGTTACTCGGACTTCCAGCGAGTACTGGATGCGCAACGGGCGCTGCTTGAACAACAGGACAATTATCTGGTCGCCCGCAGTAATGCCGTGAGCAATGTGATTGCCTTGTACAAAGCCGTGGGCGGTGGTTGGTACAGCGCCCAGCCGATAGTTGATCAGTCCACCCGAGAGCAAATGCGCCAGCGCACCGACTGGGGCGACCTCCTGAATGAGCCCGCCACCGTGCTACCAAAGAAGGTAAATGACCATGAGTGAAGCCGCGCAGCCCTCCCCCGACGCGCCCTCCCCCAAGGCGTCGGAGCCACCCGCGGATCCGGCGAAGACAGGCATCAAGTGGGTGTTGCTATTGATCCTCCTGAGCCTCGCCTGGTACCTGTTGGCTGACCGCTTCACGCCCTATACGCAACAGGCCCGCGTCGGTGCCTTTGTCATTCCGGTGGCCTCGGAAGTGGCAGGCCGGGTCACCCGCGTAAACGTGCGCAACAATCAAGACGTCAAGGCCGGCGATGTCCTCTTCGAAGTCGATCCGCAGACGTATCAGATTGCCGTCGACCGTGCGCGGGCCGATCTGGAATCGACACGCCGGCAAATAGGGGCCAGCACCGCCGGCATTGCGTCGGCGCAAGCCAACCTGCGCGCCGCCCAGGCCAATGAACTCAAGGCGCGTCAGGACAACCAGCGCCTGGAAGGTCTGTATCGCGAAGACCCGGGTACCATTTCCGTACGCCTGCTCGAAGTGTCCCGCGCCAATCGCGAACAGGCGGTCAGCCAGGTCGCCGCCGCCCGCGCCGAGGTGCAGCGGGCGCGTGAGCAGGAAGGCGGCAGCGAGGAAGACAATGCCTTGCTGCGTAGCGCCGCGACGGCTTTGTCAAAAGCTGAACTGGACCAGGCCAACACTCAGATTCGCGCACGTTCGGCGGGCCTGATCACCGATCTGCGGACCGACGCCGGCCAATTCGCCGCAGCCGGCAGCCCGGTGATGACCCTGATCGCCATCCACGACGTGTGGATCAGTGCCGACATGACGGAAAACAACCTCGGCCTGGTCAAGCTTGATACCCCGGTGGCGATCGTCCTGGATGCACTGCCGGGCGAGGTTTTCGAGGGCCGAGTGCGCAGCGTCGGCTATGGCGTCAGCGTCGGCCAGACGCCCGCGCCCGGCACTCTGCCCAGCGTGCAGACCAGCCGTGACTGGCTGCGTCCGGCCCAGCGCTTTCCGGTGATTATCGAGTTTTCCGAGGACTCGATGAATAAACTGCGTGACAGTCGCGCCATCCGGGCCGGCGGGCAGGCCGAAGTCATGGCCTTCCCCACCCAGGGCAATCCGCTGAACCCGCTCGGCCGGCTGTTTCTGGGGCTGATGAGTTGGCTGAGCTATGCCTATTAAGGGCGCGCCTGCCCAGCGAACGCCGCGGGCTCAGCGCGCACTGCGGCTGGCCACTGGCACGGCGCTTTGCCTCGCCGTCAGCTTCGGTCTCGGATTGCCGATCCCCTTTATGGCGCCGGTGCTTTGCGTGTTGCTGCTGGCCACGCTCAACCGTCCGTTGCCGCTCAAGGCCGCCGTGGTGCTGGCACTGGCGGCGATGTTGACCACCGGTGTCGGTCTGCTGTTGATCCCGATCCTGCGTTACTACCCCGTCAGCGGTGTGCTGTTGATCGGCGTGAGTCTGTTCCTGGCCTTCCGTTTCGGCCTGCGCGGTGGTAACAACCTGATCGTCACTTTCCTGGTGATCGGCCTGACCATGATCTCTTCGGCCGGTTTCGCGGATTTTGACCTGGCCGCGCTGGTCATCGGTGCGTTGGTCAAGGGTTTGCTGCTCGCGGTCATGGTGTTGGCATTCAGTCACTGGCTTTTTCCCGAACCGGCCAACGCCCCCTCACCACCGGCCGCCCCGAGCTTGCCAGCCGAAGAGGTCGCCAAGGTGGCGCTGCGTGCAACCCTGATTGTGTTACCGACCTTCCTGCTGACATTGATCGATCCAGCCAGCTATCTGCCGATCATCTTGAAGGCTGTCAGCCTGGGTCAGCAAAGTTCGACGACCACCGCGCGCAATGCCGGCCGCGAACTGGTCGGCTCGACCCTGCTCGGCGGACTGTTGGCCATCCTGTTCTGGTGCGCTCTCAGTCTGTTTGTGCATCTGTGGATGTTCTTTCTGTGGATGCTGCTGTTCGGCCTGGTGCTGGCACGCAAGCTGTACGCCTTGAGCCCGACCCGATTGAGCCCGGGGTTCTGGCTGAACAGCCTGATCACGTTGATTATTCTGTTGGGCCAGTCAGTGCAGGACAGTATCGCGGGCAAGGACGTCTACACGGCGTTTGCCGTGCGCATGGGATTGTTCCTGGTCGTGACGCTGTATGCCTGCCTGATGGTTCGTTTGCTCGATCAGCGACAGTCAAATCCAGCTCAAGGGTTAACCTGATAGCCCTTGCCTTGCAGGCAACTGGTATAGGCCGTCGAACT
>DQGF01000441.1 GCA_003525045.1 Pseudomonas sp.
CCCGCTCCCACATTTGATCTCCAGTGAACTCAGAATATGTGTACGACAGAGATCAAGTGTGGGAGCGGGCTTGCTCGCGAAGGGGCCTGCACAGGCGCCGAATCAACCCGGAGTAAGACACTCCGGCCCATTGAGCTTCGGATCATTCACCATGTTCGCCAGCACCCGCTCGCGCAACGCCGCGGGTTCACTGGCAAGCAACGCCTGCAACCCATGCAGCGGCGTCTCGGGATTGAGCCACGCCTCCTGCCCCGCCGCATCGAGAATCAACGGCCGACGCTGACTCGCCGCCGGCTGGGTGATCACCGCCGTACTCAGCCATACCTGTTCCTGCACCGGATAGGCCTCCCAGATCGCCGCAAAAAACAGCGCCGAGCCCTCCGCCGGAGTCAGCCAGTACGGACGCTTGCGGGTGGTGCCGCGCCATTCGTAGAAACCGTTGGCCGGTAGCAAACAGCGGCGCACACGCAGGGCCTCACGAAACATTGGCTGTTCGGCAACGGTTTCGGCTCGGGCATGGGCCGGGGTGCGGGACAGGTCGGTCAGCCACGGCGGAGTCAGCCCCCAACGGGCGCGGGCCAACTCACGCTGGCCAGCAATGCCGGCGCGCAGCATCAATACCGAATCGTTGGGAGAAATATTCCACTGGGCCTGTTGGTCGGCGGGGAAGCCAGGCAGGGCCGCGAAGGCTGGGTTCCAGCGAAACAGGGCATAACGTCCACACATGGGGCAGCACAACTCTAGATAAAACGAACACCAGCCTAACAGACCAGAGTGCCGGGAAAACTCTCCGGTTCATCGCCGGACAGCGGCAGTGCCGCATTGTACGCGGTGATCAGTTCCCGGGCGTAATCAGCCTGGTCGTTATCGACCGATAAGCCCAGCAGGCCGAAGATCGGCAATTCGCCGGTGCCACCCAGCAAATCGCGGCCCACCAGGTGCGCCTCGATGCCCTCGCTGGCCAGCATGCTTTGCAGCAACTCACCTTCCATCAGGTTTTCCGGCTCGTAGATTCGCTGCATGGGGCGCCCCTTTTCATTCGTTTTCGCTGTGAACTTCGAGCAACCATTCTTGACCGTCGGTCTGCAGAACAAAGGTAATGGGGCGACAACACACCGGACAATCTTCGATATACGTCTGATCGCCGCCGGACAAGTCCAGCACAGCTTCAGCCTCTTCACCACAATACGGACATTCGTAGCGCTCGGTTTCCAGCATCGCGGTCTCCCAGGTGACTTGTGCGTATAATCGCCGGTCTATTTGCAGGGCTATTTTTGTCTGGCTACCTTTTCAGACCGTGTCCCGTTGGTTTTCGATCAAAACCTTTACTTACCCTAGCCGTTTCCAACAAGAGAGCATGATGGGCGAATTCGATGCCATCCGACCTTACGACGATAGCGAAGTCCCGGCAGTACTGAACCGGTTGCTTGGTGACAAGGCGTTTCTAGATATCCTCATCCACTTCCGCTTCCCGCGCTATGCCGGCGCCTTCGGCTGGATGCTCAAACCTCTTATAGCTCATCGGCTGCGCCGTGAGTTCGCCGGCGTCAATTCGGTGGCCACGTTGCAGGACAAAGTTGAATTCTATGTCGACCACACCATCGAGCGTGCCACCGACGGCGTGACCTACACCGGCGTCGAGCAGTTCAAGTCCGGCAGCGCCTATCTGTTCATCGCCAATCACCGCGACATCGTGATGGACCCGGCCTTCGTCAACTATGCGGTGTACCACGCCGGCCTGCCGACACCACGCATTGCGATTGGCGACAACCTGCTGCAAAAGCCCTTTGTCAGCGACCTGATGCGCTTGAACAAGAGCTTCATCGTGCACCGTTCGATCACCGGTCGCCGCGAGAAGATGGCGGCCTATCAACTGCTATCGGCCTACATCAACCATTCGATCCGTAACGATTGTGCGTCGATCTGGATCGCCCAGGCCGAAGGTCGGGCCAAGGACGGCGACGATCGCACCGAATCGGCGATCCTCAAGATGTTCCACATGAGCCGCAAGAACGAGCCGTTCGGTGAAGTCATACGCTCGCTGAACGTCACGCCGGTGTCGATCAGCTACGAGTACGACCCGTGCGACCAGGCCAAGGCCCGCGAGCTGTTCATCCGTGCCACCACCGGTAGCTACACCAAAGTGCCGGGCGAGGACGACGTGAGCATCGCCAAGGGCATCACCGGCTACAAGGGCCGCGTCCACGTGAACTTCGCCGCGCCGATCACCGAGCTATTCGACGACACCAAGCAACTGGCGATCGAGATGGACAGGCAGATCCTCGGCGGTTACCGGTTATTCCCGGTGCATTACCTGGCGTATGCGCAGTGGAAAGACGCCGATCCGCAATTGCAGGTGCCGAAAGCTACCGCAGTGTTTGCGGCCGACGAGTTGGTCAAGGCGCAAGAAGAATGGCAGCGACGTCTGGAGGCATGCCCCGAGGAGCATCGCCCGTTCCTGGTGCTGCAATATGCGACGCCGGTGCGTAATCAGTATCGGGTGAAGGCTGGGTTGCCGCTGTAAGGTGTTCGGCTGGATACGACAACGGCGCCCTCGGGCGCCGTTCTCTTTATCCAAGCTCTTTGCTTTTTAACGATCTAGACCTGTGTGCTGATCCACGACACCAACAGCGCCAACCCCAGGCAGGCGAAACCGAAGCGGTAGAAAAACCGGTTCATGCGCAAGGTCGCCCAATCCAGATTTGGCTCTTCGCCAGGACGACTCTGGCGCTGCGTCTCGATGCTCGCCAACGCACGCTGCTCACGACGACGGGTCGCATGCAGCAACCAGCTGCCAGGAAAGGCAACCAGCAAGGCCAGCAGATTGATCAATTTGGCGGGATGGGCGGTAAACAGCGTCATCAAATGCAGCGACATCACGAACCTCAGACAAAACAGGTGTGGCAGACGCCGGACCGACGACCGCGGCGCGGATTCTACCGAAAGCCTCCCCTGCTGCCCCACCCTTTGCGACAAATAACTCACCATTTGGCAGATTACTGTCTTGCGTCACGGCTTCGTTATCTGGATCCGCCAGCCTGGCACCCCGCACAACCGGCATGGAACCGGTCATGCTGCACGCCAAAATCCAACGCCCCCCTGTAGGAGCGAGCTTGCTCGCGAAAAACGTACAGACAACGCGTTTTGTCAGATTGCACGCGTTATCGTTCACGCCCTTCGCGAGCAAGCTCGCTCCTACAGGGGGGGGTCGCATTATTCGTTGAGAATCTGGCCAATCGTCGGATCCTTGAACAAACGGGTCAACGCATCGCTCAATACATCACTGACCAGCTTGGTATTGGTTTCCTGATTCGGCGCCATACCAAAACGCTGGTCCAGGGACGCACCGTAACGGCCGCTGTAACGGCGGTTGGCGTTCTGCACATCGGAGCGGAAGGTCGCGCCAATGGTCGCCTCGGTCACGTACATGCCTTCCTTGGGCGACTGATACTTCAATTCCGCCAGGGTCACGGTCAGCTGCGGCGCATTCAGCGCGTTGGACGTCGGGGTAAAGCCCAGCAAACGCACGGCCGCTTCGGCCTGGGCCTGCAACTTCGGCAGGATCTGCGCGCCCTGCACGGTGATCGCACTGGTCTCGGGATACAAGCCACCGCGAGTGCCCAGGGTAGGCGACGGACGACCGTCCACCACGCGCACAACCACTGGCTGGCCACGGCCGACCGGCGCCAGCTGCGTCGTCAGCTTGGGTTCCGGATTCAGTTGTTGCGGGCTGTGGGCGCAGCCGACCAGGGTCAAACTGGTCACAGTAATCAAACCGAACAACAGGCGTTGCAACATGCTCTTCTCTCCAGAATCAGGCACAAACAAGCCCGCAGTATAGCGGTGCGCCACTGCAGCGAACCAGCGCAACAATTATGGAAAAGTCTGACAAACCTTTCAGACCGCGATACCTGTCACACACCTGTCATCGCTCCTACACTTTCGCGTCACGACCCAATGCCATTCTTCACAGCAGTCACCCCACCAAGGTACTTCGCCATGCGCTATCTCATCTCGCTGTTCGCGCCACGCCCGTTGCATCGCTGCTTCGCCCTGCTCGACCGCAATGGCCACTGCCAGGCATTCAAGCAGTGCAGCCTCCAGCCCATGGGCGATGGCTGGGTCGAGATCGAAGAAATCCGCCTCAATTGGCTGCACCATCCCCTGCCCGCCAACGCCCGCGTCGACGTGCGCCAACCCCGCGCGCGGGTGCAACATCTGTTGACCACCTGACCGGACGCCTAATAAAAGTCATTAAACACGACCATTTCCCTGCGTTTCTTCGCTACAATCTCCCCCCGATTATAAGGACGTCTCCTGATCGGGCCTCGCAGTATCGTCAATATCCAGGTATTGGCACCCCGCACCGCCCAACAGAGAGCCGCCCACACAGATCGAGTGAAGCTGGCGCGCTTGCTGTTCCTTGAGCAAAACCCCCACTTTTCGCGAATCTGCAGAGCTGTCATTACGCTCGGTCACTGAGCTGTTTGCCCGTTTTGACTGTCATGTATTGCATGGCGGCAATCCATCCGGGCACGGTGCCAGGCTGGGGCAGCCCTTTTTTGAGGTTCACGTCTCCAAAAGAGCGTGAAAAAAACGGGTTTTCACAACTTCACAAGAGTGTGGCGAGCAAATGAATAGTTTTGCGTCTGAACATGCACCATTAGCGTCTGAAACAGCCCAACGACACAGGACCGAGTATTTCTCGAACACCGGAGCCTGAAGCCTGTCCGCTACGGATTTGGTTGCACAAACGGATGTATCGACCATAAGTCGAATTGCCAGCCGCGCGTTGAAGTGAGTTCATGTAGCTCTTTCAGACCCGGCCGGTAGCGTCCGTCGAAGATGCGAAAAATTGCGAAGATTCGGACATGGCGATCCTGCCATGGGTACCTGGGGCATCACTGACACGCCCCGGAACGCCTGGCAGCCATGCCGACAATTTGGTGCTGCAGATTTTGGAGACGCGTTAAATGGCGCATAACGAAGCAGTCGACGTAGTACTGGTAGGGGCTGGCATCATGAGTGCCACCCTGGCTGTACTGCTTAAAGAGCTCGACCCCGCGATCAAGCTGGAAGTCGTCGAGCTGATGGATTCCGGTGCCGCGGAGAGTTCGAACCCGTGGAACAACGCGGGTACCGGCCACGCCGGGCTGTGTGAGCTCAACTACACGCCGCAGGCCGCCGACGGCACCGTCGACATCAAGAAAGCCGTGCACATCAACACGCAGTTCGAGGTGTCGAAGCAGTTCTGGACCTACCTGACCAAAAAGGTCACCTTCGGCTCGTCCAAGACCTTCATCAGCCCGGTGCCGCACCTGAGCTTCGTGCAAGGTGACGCTGGCGTTTCCTTTCTCAAGGAGCGCTTCAAGGTGATGAGCAAGCATCACGCCTTCGCGGACATGGAATACACCGAAGACAAGGCCACCATGGCCGAGTGGATGCCGCTGATGATGCCCGGCCGCCCGGCCGACGAAGTCGTCGCCGCCACCCGCGTGATCAATGGTACCGACGTCAACTTTGGCGCCCTGACCAATCAATTGCTCAAGCACCTGACCAGCGCACCCGATGCCCAGGTCAAGTACTGCAAGCGCGTCACCGGCCTGAAGCGTAACAACGGTGGCTGGACCGTCAGCATCAAGGACGTCAACAGCGGCAATACCCGCGAGGTCGACGCCAAATTCGTCTTCCTTGGCGCCGGCGGCGCGGCATTGCCGCTGTTGCAGGCTTCGGGCATCGAAGAAAGCAAAGGCTTCGGCGGCTTCCCGATCAGCGGCCAATGGCTGCGTTGCGACAATCCGGAAGTGGTCAAGCACCATCAGGCCAAGGTCTACAGCCAGGCCGCAGTCGGTTCGCCACCGATGTCGGTACCGCACCTGGACACCCGTGTGGTCGACGGCAAGAAATCCCTGCTGTTCGGGCCTTACGCCGGCTTCACCACCAAGTTCCTCAAGCACGGTTCCTTCATGGACCTGCCGCTGTCGGTTCGCGCCGGCAATATCGGCCCGATGCTGGCCGTGGCGAAAAACAACATGGACCTGACCAAGTACCTGGTCAGCGAAGTCATGCAGTCGATGGAGCAGCGCCTGGATTCCCTGCGTCGCTTCTACCCTCAGGCGAAAGCCGAAGACTGGCGCCTGGAAGTGGCCGGCCAACGGGTGCAGATCATCAAGAAAGATCCGAAAAAAGGCGGCGTTCTGCAGTTCGGTACCGAACTGGTCGCGGCCAAGGACGGCTCCCTCGCGGCTCTGCTCGGCGCATCGCCAGGTGCATCGGTGACCGTTTCGATCATGCTCGAGCTGATTGAAAAATGCTTCCCGAACAAAACCTCTGGTGAATGGGCTGCCAAATTGGCGGAAATCTTCCCGGCTCGGGAAAAGGTTCTGGAAACTGATGCTGCGCTGTATCGCAAGATCAATGTGCAGAACAACATCGCACTGGAACTGGTTGAAGCCAGCAGCGAGACCGAAAGCTACGCTTGATTCGGCCGCATAAAAAACGCCCCGTTCTCATTGAGAGCGGGGCGTTTTTTATGGGCGGTGAAACAGATGGCCCTTAGATCTTCGGTGTTAGTTATACCGCTTTCGCGAGCAAGCCC
>DQGF01000193.1:0-5820 GCA_003525045.1 Pseudomonas sp.
GTGATCCGTAGGAGCGAGGCTTGCCCGCGAAAAACGATAACGCAGTATCCCTTCAAAACATCCAATGCTGGCCTTTCATCCAATTGTCATATTTCAGCCATAGAGTGTTCACACGGCCTGCCGATACTTGGCCCCGACTTAACACACCCTATCTGCTAGGAGTAAGGCATGAAACTGAAGCGTTTGATGGCGGCAATGACTTTTGTCGCTGCTGGCGTTGCGACTGCCAACGCGGTTGCCGCTGTTGACCCTGCTATCCCGAGCTACACCAAGACCACTGGTGTGTCGGGCAACCTGTCCAGTGTCGGCTCCGATACCCTGGCCAACCTCATGACCCTGTGGGCTGAGAACTACAAAAAAGAATACCCGAACGTCAACATCCAGATTCAGGCCGCTGGCTCCGCCACTGCGCCACCTGCGCTGACTGAAGGCACCTCTAACCTGGGCCCGATGAGCCGCAAGATGAAGGACACCGAACTGGCTGCCTTCGAGCAGAAGTACGGCTACAAGCCAACCGCTATCCCGGTTGCCGTGGACGCCCTGGCTGTCTTCGTTCACAAAGACAACCCGATCCAGCACCTGACCATGGAACAAGTCGACGCGATTTTCTCCGCGACTCGTCTGTGCGGCGCCAAAGCCGACGTGAAAACCTGGGGCGACCTGGGCGTGACCGGTGACCTGGCCAACAAGCCGGTTCAGTTGTTCGGTCGTAACTCGGTTTCCGGCACTTACGGCTACTTCAAAGAAGAAGCCCTGTGCAAAGGCGACTACAAGCCAAACGTCAACGAACAACCCGGTTCGGCTTCGGTCGTGCAGTCGATCAGCTCTTCGCTGAACGGCATCGGTTATTCGGGCATCGGCTACAAAACCGCTAGCGTGAAGACCGTGGCCCTGGCCAAAAAAGGTGGCACTGAGTTCATCGAAGACAGCGAAGAAAACGCCCTGAACGGTAAATACCCGCTGTCGCGCTTCCTCTACGTCTATGTCAACAAAGCACCGAACAAGCCTCTGGCCCCGCTGGAAGCCGAGTTCGTGAAACTGGTTCTGTCCAAACAGGGCCAGGAAGTTGTAGTGAAAGACGGCTACATCCCACTGCCAGCCAAGGTTGCTGCAAAAGCACTGGCTGACCTGGGTCTGGCGGAAGGCGGCGCTGAAGTCGCAAAAAAGTAAAACCCTAGGTCCGGGGTAAACCCGGACCTGTAGGAGCGAAGCTTGCTCGCGAAAGCGGCGGTACAGTCAACATTGACGTTGAATGTAATGATCCCTTCGCGGCAAGCCCCGCTCCTACAAATGCCGGTACGCCGGCCCCCCAATTTTCGATCTGCTGCCAGTCCCCACAGGCGGCGGATTTGTTGCGTCACTGCACTGTCATCTTTCTGTCATACAGGATCGCTAGGGTGTGCGAATGAATGATCTGGCCAATTCCCCCATGACTACGAATCCCCCCAAGCGAATTGACTTCAATACGCCTGAGTTGCAACGCAAGCGCCGTATTCGTGCGCTCAAAGATCGCCTGACCCGCTGGTACGTCCTCGTTGGCGGCCTCGCCGTTCTGGGCGCGATCACGCTGATCTTCTTCTTCCTTGCCTACGTCGTCGCGCCCTTGTTCCAAGGTGCCGACTTGACCGCCAAGGACGCCATCACGCCCGCGTGGATGCAAGACGCCGGCAAGCCATTGATGATCTCCCTGGAAGAGCAGAACCAGGTCGCCATGCGGGTTTCCGACAAAGGCCAGGCGTTGTTCTTCGACATCGACAGTGGCGCCGAACTCAAGCGCGTCGAGCTGCCGGTTCCGGCAGGTAGCCAAGTGACGAGTATCGGCGAAGACCAGCCCGGTAATCCGCTGGTAGCCGTGGGCTTTTCCAATGGCCAGGCCTTGGTGTTCCGCCACACCTATAAAGTCAGCTACCCGGACGGCAAGAAGACCATTTCGCCGGCCATCGAGTACCCGTACGGCGAAGCCCCGATTACGCTGAACGAGGCAGGCGGTGCACTGGAGCACGTCAGCCTTAACGCCACCGACACGACGCTGATGCTGGTGGGTTCCACGGGTTCGCACCTCAATGTTTTGTCGCTGACCAGCGAAGAAAACATGATGACCGGCGAAATTACCAGCGAGCAGAAGCGCATCGATCTGCCGCAAATGACCGAGCCGGTGAAGAACATCTTCGTCGACCCGCGTCAGCAGTGGTTGTACGTGATTAATGGTCGTGCTCAGGCCGATGTATTCAGCCTGCGCGACAAGAGCCTCAACGGTCGCTACAAGCTGCTCGAAAACGGCGATGCCGAAATCACCGCCAGCACCCAACTGGTGGGCGGTATCTCGCTGATCCTCGGCGATTCCAAAGGGGGGCTGGCCCAGTGGTTCATGGCTCGCGACCCGGATGGCGAGTTGCGCCTGAAGCAGATCCGCACCTTCCAGATGGGCACCACGCCTATCGTTGAAATCACCGCCGAAGAACGTCGCAAAGGCTTCATTGCCCTTGATGCGTCCGGCAAGCTCGGCGTGTTCCACAGCACCGCGCACCGCACCTTGCTGGTGGATCAGGTGGTCGAAGGCCAAGGGGTCTTTGGTCTTTCGCCACGGGCCAACCGGGTGATCGTGGAAGCGGGCGGCAAGATTCAACCGCTGCTGCTCGACAACCCGCACCCGGAAGTGTCCTGGAGCGCGCTGTGGAGCAAGGTCTGGTACGAGAACTACGACGAGCCGAAATACGTCTGGCAATCGACTGCGGCCAACACCGATTTCGAACCCAAGTTGAGCCTGTCACCGCTGACCTTCGGCACTCTTAAAGCCGCGTTCTACGCCATGCTGCTGGCCGCTCCCCTGGCTGTCGCTGCTGCAATCTACACCGCATACTTCATGGCCCCGGGCATGCGACGCAAGGTCAAGCCGGTGATCGAGCTGATGGAGGCAATGCCGACGGTGATCCTCGGTTTCTTCGCCGGCCTGTTCCTCGCACCTTATGTAGAAGGGCACTTACCGGGCATCTTCAGCCTGCTCATGCTCTTGCCGATCGGCATCCTGGTCGCCGGTTTCGTCTTCAGCCGCCTGCCTGAGTCGATTCGCCTGAAAGTGCCGGACGGTTGGGAAAGCGCGATTCTGATTCCGGTGATCCTGTTCGTGGGCTGGCTCTCGCTGTACATGAGCCCGTACATGGAAACCTGGTTCTTCGGCGGCGACATGCGCATGTGGATCTCCCACGACCTGGGCATTACCTACGACCAGCGCAACGCACTGGTGGTCGGCTTGGCCATGGGCTTCGCGGTCATCCCGAACATCTACTCCATTGCCGAAGACGCCGTGTTCAGCGTGCCTCGCGGCCTGACCCTCGGTTCCCTGGCCCTCGGGGCTACGCCGTGGCAGACCATGACTCGCGTGGTGATCCTCACCGCCAGCCCGGGCATCTTCTCGGCGCTGATGATCGGCATGGGTCGTGCGGTCGGTGAAACCATGATCGTGTTGATGGCCACCGGTAACACCCCGGTCATGGAAATGAACCTGTTCGAAGGTCTGCGAACGCTGGCCGCCAACGTCGCGGTGGAAATGCCCGAATCGGAAGTCGGCGGCAGCCACTACCGCGTGCTGTTCCTCTCGGCGCTGGTGCTGCTGCTGTTCACCTTCGTCATGAACACCCTCGCGGAGCTGATTCGTCAGCGTCTGCGCAAGAAATACTCGTCGCTTTAAGAAAGGTAGAAGTCTGTGAAACAGAACTCCCTGAATGGATGGTTCAAGAGCGGCGCCCCCGGCGTCTGGATCAGCGGTGGCGCGGTGTCCATCGCGGTCATCATGACCATTGGCTTGCTGGCAGTGATTGCCGTGCGCGGTCTGGGTCACTTTTGGCCGGCGGACCTGATCCACGCCAGTTACGATGTGCCGGGCCAGGCCAACCACCTCGTCATCGGCGAAGTGGTGCAGAAAGAACAAGTGCCCCGCGAGCGTCTGAAGAGCGCTGGCCTGCCGGTGCCCGATCAGGGCCCGGAGTTCATGACCCGCGAGCTGATCAAGGTCGGCAACCGTGACCTGAACGGCAACGACTTCACGTGGATCGTCGGCGAGTGGCTGACCAACCAGAAGACGCCGCCAGAGCTGATGGCCATCGAGCGTCGCGAGTGGGGCAACTTCTACGGCTACCTGGTGAACGTCAAGCAGGACGGCAAGGTCATCGCTGAAGGCGAAGCGGCCTGGCCAGAATTGCAGGCCCGTGTGGATCGCGTCAACAAGCTGGCCGCTGAGCTCAAGACTCTGGAGAAATCCGACATCGGCGCGATCAACGCTGGGTTGGAGCGCATCCGTCTGCACGGCCGCAAACTGGAATTGGCCGGCCATCTGGACGCTGTTGCGCAAGCGGATATGGAATCCGAGCGCGCCGAACTTAACGCCCGCTACCAAGACATCGAAGCCCGCCTGGCTGACCTGCACGCCCAGTTCAATCGCGATAGCCTGACGGCCCGCGATGCGAACGGCAAAGAGATCGAAATCGACATCGGTAAAGTGGTTCACGCCTATCAGCCGAACGCCATGGGCACCTTGACCAAGATCGGCTTCTACTTCAGCAAGGTCTGGGAGTTCCTCAGCGACGACCCGCGTGAAGCGAACACCGAAGGCGGGATCTTCCCGGCGATTTTCGGCACCGTGATGATGACCCTGATCATGGCGATGATCGTGACGCCCTTCGGCGTGCTGGCGGCGGTTTACTTGCGTGAATATGCCAAGCAGAACGCCTTGACCCGGATTATCCGCATTGCCGTGAATAACCTGGCGGGCGTTCCGGCCATCGTTTATGGCGTGTTCGGCCTGGGCTTCTTCGTCTATGTGCTGGGCGGCTCGGTCGACCGGTTGTTCTTCCCTGAAGCACTGCCGGCACCGACCTTCGGTACGCCGGGTCTGCTCTGGGCGTCCCTGACCCTGGCGCTGCTGGCGGTGCCGGTGGTGATCGTGGCCACCGAGGAAGGCCTGGCGCGGATTCCTCGCACCGTGCGTGAAGGCTCGTTGGCCCTCGGTGCGACCAAGGCTGAAACCTTGTGGAAGATCGTGTTGCCGATGGCCAGCCCGGCAATGATGACCGGTATGATCCTCGCCGTGGCGCGCGCCGCCGGTGAAGTGGCGCCGCTGATGCTGGTAGGTGTGGTGAAACTGGCCCCGTCGCTGCCGCTGGACGGCAACTACCCGTACTTGCACCTTGACCAGAAGATCATGCACCTGGGCTTTCATATTTATGACGTCGGCTTCCAGAGCCCGAACGTCGAAGCCGCGCGGCCACTGGTGTACGCCACGGCGTTGCTGCTGGTGCTGGTGATCGCCACGCTCAACCTGTCGGCCGTCTACATCCGAAACCACCTGCGCGAGAAATACAAAGCGCTGGATAGTTGAAGCCATTAGCCCCAAGCGGCAAGCTACAAGCCGCTTTTGCTCAAACTTGCAGCTTGCAGCTAGAAGCTTGCAGCTACGAACGGAGTGAGACCATGCAGCACGAAGCACATACCCACGGCATCAACATGTCTGCCCTGGGCCGCGACAAGCAGAGCCTGAGCCTCGAGCAGGAAACCGTAGCCATCGAAGTGCCGGGCCTGAGCCTGTTCTACGGCGATAAACAAGCGCTGTACGACGTCAGCATGAACATTCCGAAACAGCGCGTGACCGCCTTCATCGGCCCGTCTGGCTGCGGCAAGTCCACGCTGCTGCGCACCTTCAACCGCATGAACGATCTGGTCGACGGCTGCCGTGTGGAAGGTGCGATCAACCTCTACGGCAACAACATCTATCGCAAAGGCGAAGACGTGGCCGAGCTGCGTCGTCGCGTCGGCATGGTGTTCCAG
>DQGF01000193.1:6129-8610 GCA_003525045.1 Pseudomonas sp.
TTCCAGAAGCCGAACCCGTTCCCGAAGACCATCTACGAAAACGTGGTTTACGGCCTGCGCATCCAGGGCATCAACAAGAAGCGCATCCTCGACGAAGCCGTCGAGTGGGCGTTGAAAGGCGCGGCACTGTGGGACGAAGTCAAAGACCGTCTGCACGAGTCGGCACTCGGCCTGTCCGGTGGCCAGCAGCAACGTCTGGTGATCGCGCGCACCATCGCCGTGGAACCGGAAGTGCTGCTGCTCGACGAACCATGCTCGGCACTCGACCCGATCTCCACGCTCAAAGTAGAAGAGCTGATCTACGAACTGAAATCGAAGTTCACCATTGTCATCGTGACCCACAACATGCAGCAGGCCGCGCGGGTTTCCGACTACACGGCGTTCATGTACATGGGCAAACTGGTGGAATTCGGCGACACCGACACCCTGTTCACCAACCCGGCGAAGAAGCAGACCGAAGACTACATCACGGGCCGATATGGCTAGAAACAGCTGCAAGCCGCAAGCTTCAAGCGGCAAGTAAGAGCGTTTCGAGTACGACACAAAACAGCTTGCAGCTTGTAGCTTGCAGCTCACAGCTATCGCGGGGCAAAAGATGATTTCGAAGGAAGGTTTAACCCACCACATTTCCGCGCAGTTCAACGCCGAGCTCGAGGAGGTGCGCAGCCACCTCCTGGCCATGGGCGGGCTGGTGGAAAAGCAGGTCAACGACGCGGTCACCGCGCTGATCGAGGCTGACTCCGGCCTGGCCCAGCAAGTTCGCGAGATCGACGACCAGATCAACCAGATGGAACGCAACATCGACGAAGAATGCCTGCGCATCCTGGCCCGTCGTCAACCGGCGGCGTCCGACCTGCGCTTGATCATAAGCATCTCCAAGTCGGTGATCGACCTCGAGCGCATCGGTGACGAAGCGACCAAGATCGCCCGTCGCGCCATACAATTGTGCGAAGAAGGCGAGGCGCCGCGCGGTTACGTCGAGGTGCGCCACATTGGCGACCAGGTGCGCAACATGGTTCGCGACGCATTGGACGCCTTTGCCCGTTTCGACGCCGACCTGGCGTTGTCAGTGGCCCAGTACGACAAGATCATCGACCGCGAATACAAGACCGCCCTGCGTGAACTCGCCACCTACATGATGGAAGATCCGCGCTCTATCTCACGGGTCCTGAGCATTATCTGGGTGCTGCGTTCGCTGGAGCGGATCGGCGACCATGCACGCAATATCTCTGAACTGGTCATTTACCTGGTGCGCGGCACTGACGTGCGTCACCTGGGCCTCAAGCGCATGAAAGAAGAAGTTGAAGGCATAAGTGGCGAAACCGCTAATGTTCCTGGCAAAGCTGACGATAAGTAAGATTGCCCGAGAAAAAGCGCCCGGCCCTTTGGCCGGGCGTTTTTGTTTGCGGCTTAACCCTTCGAAAGCAGCGCTCCGCGAACGAAAAGTCCCGGCGTGACTGAAGGATTTTGGCAATGTGCCATCGGCCAGTTGGTAGGCTTGCCGGGATTTTTAAAGGGGTGATGGATGAGTAAGGTCAGTGTGTTGGTCGTGGACGACGCCTCGTTCATTCGTGACCTGGTGAAGAATTGCCTGCGCAACTACTTCCCGGGCATCCGGATCGAAGAAGCGGTCAACGGCAGGAAAGCTCAGTCTCTGCTGGCACGGGAGGCGTTCGACCTGGTGCTGTGCGACTGGGAAATGCCGGAAATGTCTGGCCTGGAACTGCTGACCTGGTGCCGCGAGCAGGACAAGCTCAAGACCATGCCATTCGTGATGGTGACCAGTCGTGGCGACAAAGAGAACGTCGTCCAGGCGATCCAGGCCGGCGTTTCCGGCTACGTCAGCAAACCCTTCACCAACGAGCAGCTGCTGACCAAGGTCAAGCAGGCACTGAACAAGGTCGGCAAGCTCGATACTTTGCTGAACGGCACGCCGACCAAAATGAACTCGGCCTTAGGTAATAATTCCCTGAGTGCGTTGACGGGCGGCAAGGCCGCTGTGGTCGCGCCCTCTGCCGTCGCAGCTGCGGCTACCATAGCGTCTCCCGGCTTGCTCAACAGCCCGCCGATCAAGGCGCCAGCCTTCTCGGCGCTCAGCAATGGTCGTGGTCAGGGCCAACTGCGCTTGCCCAGTGGCACTCAGCAATGTGTGATCAAGGCCTTGAGCCTCAAGGAAGCGCTGCTGGTGGTCAAACGCACCGACACCCTGCCGCAAGTCCTCGACAGCGCCGTACTTGACCTGGAGCAGGGTGACAACGCTGAAACCGCTCGCCTGAATGGTTACCTGCACGCCATCATCGCCCATGAGCAGAAGCCCGACAGCGAATGGTTGCAACTGACGTTTCGCTTTGTCGATCAGGATGCGCAGAAGCTGGACTACATTTCCCGGTTGATAGCGCGGGGTACGGCGCAGAAGCATTTCATACCAGGCGCATAAACCTGGTAGTGCCTGTCAGATCGCCTTCGCGGGCAAGTCGGATC
>DQGF01000193.1:8923-11821 GCA_003525045.1 Pseudomonas sp.
GGGCAAGTCGGATCGCCGCACCGGTCGCTCCTACAGGTTTTAGGTGATCTTCATGAATGATACAAAACCCTGTAGGAGCGAGGCTTGCCCGCGAAGGGGCCATCGAATTCACCACACATCTCCTGAGCGGCCCATTTTGAAACATCTGCCAACTACCCGGGTCCATTGCAGCTGCTAGGCTCCTCCCCAGTCCTTACTCGACAGATTCTTGCCCATGCTCGCGCGCCTGCTGTTTTTCTGTGGTCTTTTCATGGCCTCCACCTCGGCTGTGGCCATGACGATCTACAAGTCCAAAGACGCCAATGGCGTGGTCTCTTACAGCGACCGCCCCACGAAGGGCGCCCTGGTGTTCGTTTTTCGTGATCGCATGGTCGAGCACCTTGAGCGTCAGGTGTACCTCGACATCAAGAAGCAGAAGGGCGGCGACAGCGTGTTCGTGCGCAACGACCTGTATGCCCCGGTCGAGATCGAGCTGAGTTTCGCCGGGTTGAAGAACGTCAGCGGTGCACCGAGCCGGCCGATTCGCCGTGTAATGCCGGCACGCAGCAACATTCGTCTCGCGTTGCTGACGGCGACGCAGGCTGGAAGGCCGCTGGCGTATACCCCAAGGTTCGAGTACTCCCTGGGCGATCCTTCAGGGGCCGCCATGGCCTATCGTTATCCGCTGCCCTGGCGTGGCGGGCCGTTTCGCTTGAGTCAGGGTGCCAATGGTCAATACAGTCACTTTGGCGCCAAGAGCCGTTACGCAATGGACATCGCCATGCCTGAAGGCACGCCAATCATCGCGGCTCGGGGCGGGGTGGTGGTGAAAACCGAGAACGGTCAGACCGGGCGCGGCACCGATCCATCGGGCAATTTCGTGCGGGTGCTGCACGATGACGGGACCATGGGCGTGTACCTGCACCTCAAGCAAGGATCGGTGAGCGTTCGCGAGGGGCAACGGGTAGGGGTGGGGAGCGCGCTGGCGCTGTCGGGCAACACCGGCAACAGCAGTGGACCGCATTTGCATTTCGTGGTGCAGCGCAATACCGGGTTGGGGCTGGTGTCAATTCCGTACCAGTTCAATCAACCGGTGGGGGCGTTGCCCAACTTTGCGTTGGGCAAGCAGTAATGAGTTGTCTGGGCTGACGTCTTCGCGGGCAAGCCTCGCTCCTACAGAGATGTAATTAACCTGTAGGAGCGAGGCTTGCCCGCGAACGGCGCGACGCCGACCCTGATCAGTCGATCAATCCAGCATCAACACCTTGGCCAGTATGATCTTCGGCCCTTTCATCTTCTTGATGATGATCCGCAAACCTTCGACCTCCAGCACCTCTTCCTCTTCCGGCACCCGTTTCAGGGTTTCGTAAATCAATCCGGCGAGGGTTTCGGCTTCGATGTGGTCCAGGTCGATCCCCAGCAGGCGCTCGACCTTGAACAGCGGCGTATCGCCCCGCACCAGCAGCTTACCTGGCTGGTACGCAAGGATCCCGCGTTCCGCCTTGCGATGTTCGTCCTGAATGTCGCCCACCAGCACTTCCAGCACGTCTTCCATAGTCAGGTAGCCGATGATGTTGCCATCGGCTTCTTCGACCAGGGCGAAGTGCGAGCCACCCTTGCGGAACTGTTCCAGCAACTGTGACAACGGCATGTGCCGCGACACGCGCTCCAGTGGCCGAGTGAGTTCGGCGAGGTTGAACGACTCGGGAATGTGGTCCAGGGCCGCCAGTTCCAGCAGCAGATCCTTGATGTGCAGCAGGCCGACGAATTCCTGACGATCGCTGTCATACACCGGATAACGGCTGAACTTGTGGCGACGGAACATCGCCAGGATTTCCTTGAGCGGCGCGTTGAACTCCAGTGTCACCAGGTCTTCCCGGGAGTTGGCCCAGTCGACGACTTCCAGTTCGCCCATTTCCACCGCCGAAGCCAAGACGCGCATGCCTTGGTCGCTCGGATCCTGGCCACGGCTGGAGTGCAGGATCAGCTTCAGTTCTTCTCGGCTGTAATGGTGCTCATGATGCGGGCCGGGTTCACCTTGGCCGGCGATCCGCAGGATCGTGTTGGCGCTGGCGTTGAGCAGGTAAATGGCCGGGTACATGGCCCAATAGAACAGGTACAGCGGCACTGCGGTCCAGAGCGACAGCAGCTCGGGTTTACGGATGGCCCAGGATTTCGGAGCCAGTTCGCCGACCACGATGTGCAGGTACGAAATGATAAAGAACGCCGTGAAGAACGATACGCCCTTGACCACTTCGGCGGACTCTACGCCAAAGGCGCTCAGTACCGGCTCGAGAATGTGTGCGAACGCGGGTTCACCGACCCAGCCCAGGCCCAGGGAGGCGAGGGTGATACCCAGTTGGCAGGCTGAGAGGTACGCATCGAGCTGACTGTGAACGGTGCGCAGGATGTGTCCGCGCCAGCCGTTTTTTTCAGCGATGGCCTCGACCCGGGTCGAGCGCAATTTGACCATGGCGAATTCCGCCGCAACGAAAAAGCCGTTGAGCAAAACCAGGATCAGAGCAAAAAGAATCATGCCGAAATCGGCGAAAAGTGTTGCGAGGGTCAAGCCAGGGGAAGGGTCCATGATGGAGTTTAGCGGGTTCCGTGTATTCGAAAAGGGGATAGATGCGGTGCCTGAAGGGCAGGCACAAGTCAGCCAATGTAGCGGCTGACCGGGCGATTGCCTAGTGGCGCGTGCTGACCGGTATCAGTCGGTCGTGCTGATGACCCGGGATTTGCTGACCTGGGCCGGCGCGAAATGGCAGGTAAAGGTGCTGCCGTGGCCCGGCACGCTGCTGATTTCCATCCGCGCGCGGTGGCGCAGCAGCACGTGTTTGACGATTGCCAGCCCCAGCCCGGTGCCGCCGGTGTTGGAGTTGCGGCTGGAATCGACGCGATAGAAACGTTCGGTCAGGC
>DQGF01000193.1:12123-14648 GCA_003525045.1 Pseudomonas sp.
TCGGTCAGGCGCGGCAGGTGTTTGCTGTCGATGCCGATCCCGGAATCCTGCACGCTCAGGTGTGCGCCTTGCTCATCGCCCCACCAGCGAATGCGGATATTGCCTTCGGCCGGGGTGTATTTCACCGCGTTGAACACCAGATTGGAAAATGCGCTGCGCAATTCGGCTTCACTGCCCTTGAGTAGAATCGTCGGGTCGGCTTCCAGGGTGATCGTTTGATTGCGCTGACCGGACAATTGCTGGGCATCGCTCTTGATCGATTGCAGCAAGCCGTCGATGGCCACCGGCTGGTTATCCGACGGGTAATCGGTGGCTTCCAGTTTGGCCAGCAATAGCAAGTCGTTGAGCAAGGTCTGCATGCGCCCGCCTTGCTGCTGCATCTGCTGCAGGGCACGGGTCCAGCGCGGGTTCACTTCTTCGACATTGTCGAGCAGGGTTTCCAGGTAGCCACAGATCACCGTCAGCGGCGTGCGCAGTTCGTGGGAGACGTTGGCAATGAAGTCTTTGCGCATCTGCTCCAGCTGATGAATGCGCGTGACGTCGCGCACCAGCATCAGGTGTTCGTTGTTGCCGTAGCGGGTGATGTACAGCTGAATGCGCAGGCGATCGTTGGTCGGTGAAGGGATTTCCAGCGGCTCGGCGTAGCTGTCCTGCTCGAAGTATTCCTTGAAGCGCGGATGGCGCACCAGGTTGGTCACTGGTTGGCCGCTGTCTTGCGGCGTCTTGAGACCGAGCAGGGTTTCGGCGGCGCGGTTCCACCATTCGAGGTTGCCGTCGCTGTCGAGCATGATCACCGCGTCTTTCAATGCGGCGGTGGACTCCTGGACCCGGTCGATCACCGCTTGCAGGCGCCCGCGAACCCGTTGGTCGCGGCGCTGCAAGTGGTAGATGCTGTCGAACACTTCGCCCCACAGACCATAGCCATCGGGCGGTGCTTCCTCGGGTTTGTGCAGGCGCAGCCATTCGTGCATACGCAGCAGTTGCTTGAGGGTCCAGGCCAAGTACAGGCCCAGGCCCACGGCGAGGCTCCAGCCGTAGTAGCCGGAAATCAGGCCGATCACCAGGCAGGCGGTGACCAGTAGCAGCATGTGGCGGATCAGGGTGCCATGCCAGTTTTGGTTCACGGGGGCGTCCTAGCGCAGCTTCAAGTTTCAAGCCGCAAGCTGCAAGTTATAGCGGCTGTGCTTCTGCTTGCCGCTTAAAGCTTGAAACTTGCAACCGCTTCTATGCTTTTGTAGAAAACCGGTAGCCGGTGCCGCGCACGGTTTGTACCAGATTTTCATACGCGTCACCGAGGGCTTTGCGCAGTCGGCGGATATGTACGTCGACGGTGCGCTCTTCGACATAGACGTTGCCGCCCCAGACCTGATCCAGCAACTGGCCACGGGTATAGGCGCGTTCCTGGTGGGTCATGAAAAATTGCAGCAAACGGTATTCGGTCGGGCCCATCTCGGCGGGTTTGCCATCGATGGTCACGCGGTGGCTGATCGGGTCCAACAGCAGTCCGCCGATTTCGATCGGCGCTTCGCCATCGGTAGGCCCGGCACGGCGCAACACGGCCTTCAGGCGCGCCACCAGCTCGCGCGGGGAAAAGGGTTTGGTGATGTAGTCGTCGGCGCCGACTTCCAGGCCCTGGATCTTGTTGTCCTCTTCGCCCTTGGCGGTGAGCATGATGATCGGAATGTCTCCGGTCAGCTCATCGCGCTTCAGGCGACGGGCCAGCTCGATGCCGGACGTGCCCGGCAGCATCCAGTCCAGCAGAATCAGGTCCGGCTTGCGGTCGACGATGATGGCGTGGGCCTGCTGCGAGTTCTCCGCCTCCATGCAGTCGTAGCCGGCCATTTCCAACGCAACGGCGATCATTTCGCGAATGGGCGCTTCGTCGTCGACGATCAGAATGCTCCTGCCAACCATGCGTTAATCCTCTTGTCATTTAACTGTCTTGCGCCGCATTAGATAACGGAATTATTGCAGTCGTGTGACAGTATTTTAGTCCCTCGGCGATTGTCATGATCCTGAACTAAGCTCTAAGTCCGAATCCTGACAACCACAAAAGGAAGGTTTCCATGAAACAATACTCGCATTCCTTCAAAGCCCTGCTCTTGGCCGCTGCCCTGGCGTTGCCGACAATGGCCTTGGCTGCCGAGCCGGTCATGATGAAAGACGGTGTGATGGCCGACCATAAGGGCATGACTCTGTACACCTTCGACAAGGACACTGGCGGCAAGTCGGTGTGCACCGGTCAGTGCGCGGAAAACTGGCCGCCGTTCAAGGCGCCGGCGGGAGCCAAGGCCGAAGGTAAATGGACGGTCGTCAAGCGTGACGATGGCACGATGCAATGGGCCTATGACGGCAAGCCGCTGTATTACTTCATGAAGGATAAGAAGCCGGGAGACAAGGAAGGCGACAAGATGAAGGACGTCTGGCACGTCATCACCAATTCCGGACCGAAGATGTAAGCTTTCTGTACCTGTAGGAGCGAGCTTGCTCGCGAAGAACGTCAACGATAACGCGTTTTTTCTGAA
>DQGF01000193.1:14954-15483 GCA_003525045.1 Pseudomonas sp.
ACGATAACGCGTTTTTTCTGAATGAGCGCGTTGCTCTTGAGACCATCGCAAGCAAGCTCGCTCCTACACAGAGCGAGTCTCGCCTGCGAAAGCTTCTATTGCCTCACCGCAACGCGTAATCCAGCACAATCCCGACAAAAATCGCCAACCCGGCCCAGTGGTTGTGCAAGAACGCCTTGAAGCAACGCATCCGGTCCTTGCCGCGGGTGTACCAGAACTCCCAAGCAAAACAGCCCGCCGCCGCCAGTAATCCAAGATGGAACCAGCCGCCTAACTCGAATTTCGATCCGGCCAGCAGCAGGCAACCCAGCGCCAATCCTTGCAGGGTCAGGATGATTGCCCGGTCCGCCTCGCCGAACAGAATTGCCGTGGATTTCACACCGATTCTCAAATCGTCATCGCGATCGGTCATGGCGTAATAAGTGTCGTAGCCCACCGTCCACAGCAGATTGGCGATCCACAGCAACCACGCGGCGGCCGGCAGTTCCCCGGTTTCAGCGGTGAACGCCATCGGCATCCCCCAGGAGAC
>DQGF01000493.1:0-2689 GCA_003525045.1 Pseudomonas sp.
ACTGACTGGCGAGCACCGGTTGATCGCCGAGGGTTCGCCACAGCGCTGTGTCGAAAGCGCCGAACGATTTGATTTCCCGCCCCCGGACCTGGTCGCCGATTTGCGCCGGGATGGCGGCACCCGTGGCCTCGCGGGCGCTTTTCCACCAGTCAGGCGTGATCGTTTGGCCGGTTCCGCTGACGACGCCTGTGCCCATGGGCGGTACGTTGAAGGACAAATACAGCGGGGGCAGGCCAGGCACGCAGACAATGCAATCCTGGATGCGCATATCGACACCCGTCGGGATGTCCTGTACCTGCGGTTCCATCACGGCCAACCGGCCGGTCAGGCTCGTCGAGGTCGCTTGAGGCGCGGCATCGGCAGCGAATTGCAGGTGTCTGGTCGGTGTTCCAGGGATCTCGGCCGTGTAGAGGCCGGTCAACGGATCCAGCAGCGCATTCACCACCGGAACCCGGGAATCTATCTCGCCTCCGGTACTGGCGACGACGATCGCGGTCCCTTCCGGCACGGCAACCGGTTTGAGGCGGTATTCCACCTCCACCGAACCGCCTGCGTCAGCGACCGCTTGCAATTCGCTATGGTCATGCAGGTCCAGCGCTTGAGCCGGGACGCCGATGGCCTGGAACTGTCGATGGCGTTGCTCGGGGGTCAACTCGCCGTCGCCCAGGGTCGGTGAGTACACCATCGCGGTGACAAATACCGGCCCTGTTTTTACGGCAATGCGCCCGATGTCGCCCAGCAAATCGACGCCGGCCGCTATCGCCCTTTCGAGTACCGCCGCTGCTTCTTGCGCAATGCGTAGACCCTCCGGGGTCAACACCATTGCGCCCGCCGCCAGCGCAGGGGTGGGTACCTTCAGCGTGTTGGCCTGCCGGATCCGTTCGACGCGTGTATTTTCGTCGGCCTGCTGCTTGAACCGAATGCGCGCTTCACGCTGTTCGGCCTGCTGGCGATGGCGTTCCCAAAGAGCTTCCCGGTCACGCCAGACCACTGTCTGCTCGGCATGATGCCTGGCCAGGGCGGTGGATTTATCTGTCAGCGTGTTGATCTGAGCCAATAACAACCGGGCTTCATGCGCTGTGCGGTAGGCGTTTTCCCAAGCCTGATGACCGGCATCAAGCGCTTGGCCGAACTGATCTAGTCGCGCCAAGTAATCGTTCGCACTGCGGGTGAGCGGATCGTGCCCATCGAACGCACGGGCCGCTGCGTTCTTCACGTTGAGCTCTGCGGTTTTACGGGCGATCAGCCCGTCGATTTCATTTTTTTCTTTGGTGATGAGGTAAAGCTGCCAACGCTCGCTGGAGTCACTATGAGGCGGTCGTCGCGCCTTTGTAATTTCGTGCTCAAGGGATGGCGTGAGTTGCTCGGCCCTGGTCGCAAAGCTCCGGTCGAGTTCGACCCGGATGGCGTCATGACGCTGCGCCATCCCCGCGAGCTGTTGCTGTCGGGACTGCAGGCGAGCCTGTTCCTGGGCTTGTAACGCGTCGGCCTGCGCCTGTATTCGCTTTTGTTCCTCGGCTTGAAGGTATTCTTGCTTGACCCGCCGCCTGGCCTCTTTGGTTTTTTGGCTGGGGCCACTGAATACCCCTGAAGCGCCGACGCGATTCCCACCGAAACTGCCACCGCCCCCTGAACCGCCGCCACTCGGGGCCGGCGGTCCTGACCTGATGACGACATCCCCTGCTGATCCATCATTCGATATTCGCTGTGCCATACAGTCTCTCCTTGTCTGTAGGGCGCAGCATGTCGATGGGGAGATGGTCGGGTGCGGTACATATTTATTGGGTGTGATTTATTTATGCGGGGGGAGGGCGTGGTGGATTGGGCGCTGGATCTGGATTCGCCAGGGGTGGTGCAGCAGTACGCAAGCTGGACCGCGTCATCGTTCTTCGCGGGCAAGCCTCGCTCCTACAGGGGGCGGCGGCGTTGCTGGTTTTTGTGTGAAATAGTTGACCAAGCAACTGCTTGGTTGACTACGCTTGCTCCAGAGCAAATACACAGGAGCGAGTCGCATGTCAGCCGCTTTCCGTTTGCCGCTGGACGTCTTCTACGAGCGTGAAGCCCGTCATCCCCACCAGCGCTTCCTGGTTCAGCCCATGGGCGGCGGACAGGTCGAGACCCTCACCTGGGAAGACGTCGGGCATCAGGCCCGATGCGCCGCGCATTGGTTGCGCGCGCGGGAACTGCCCCAAGGCAGTCACATCGCCCTGATCTCGAAAAACTGTGCGCACTGGATCATTGCCGACCTGGCGATCTGGATGGCCGGGCATGTCTCGGTGCCTTTGTACCCGAATCTCACGGCCGAGTCCGTCGCCCAAGTACTGGAACATTCGCAAGCGACGCTGGCGTTCATCGGCAAGCTCGACGACTGGCCCGGCATGTCCCGCGGGGTCAATCCCGATCTGCCGACCATCAGCCTGCCATTGCACCCGCCTGGCACGTTCGATTTCAGCTGGGCCGACCTGCAGGCGAGCTCACCGATCCAGGATGACCCCAAGCCGTCCGCCGACCAATTGGCGACGATCATCTACACCTCCGGCACCACCGGCCTGCCCAAGGGCGTGATGCACAGCTTCGGCAGTCTGGGGTTTGCCACCACCCGCGGCACGCAATTGTTCGGTCTCAACGCATCGGACCGACTGCTTTCCTATCTGCCGCTGTGCCACGTCGCCGAGCGGATCGGCGGCTA
>DQGF01000493.1:2972-3554 GCA_003525045.1 Pseudomonas sp.
CCGCTGTGCCACGTCGCCGAGCGCATGTTCGTCGAATTGGCGTCGATCTATACCGGACAAACCGTGTTTTTTGCCGAGAGTCTCGACACCTTCCTCACCGATTTGCGGCGTGCGCGGCCGACCGCGCTGTTTGGCGTGCCGCGAATCTGGACCAAGTTCCAGATGGGTGTGTACAGCAAAATCCCGGCAAAACGCCTCGACTTCCTGCTGGGCTTACCGATCATCGGCAAGCGGGTGGGACACAAAGTGCTTGCCGGATTAGGGCTGGATGCCTTGCGCGTGGCTTTGTCCGGTGCCGCGCCCGTGCCGCAGACTTTGCTGTTGTGGTACCGAAAACTGGGGTTGGATGTACTGGAGGTCTACGGTATGACCGAGAGCTGCGGCTATTCGCACATTTGCCGGCCCGGCGAGAACAACCCCGGCTGGATCGGCAAGCCCTGCCCGGAGGTGGAAGTGCGCGTCGAGCCGTCCGGCGAAGTGCTGGTGCGTAGCGGTGCGACCATGCTCGGGTATTTCAAGGAGCCGGAGAAAACCGCCGAAACCATCACCGAGGATGGCTTCCTGCGTACCGGTGACAAGGGG
>DQGF01000493.1:3853-4291 GCA_003525045.1 Pseudomonas sp.
GCGTACCGGTGACAAGGGGGAAGAAGATGCCGAAGGCAACCTGCGTCTGACCGGGCGACTGAAGGAAATCTTCAAGACCAGCAAAGGCAAATACGTCGCCCCGGCACCGATCGAGAATCGGCTGGCGGTGCATTCGCGGATCGAACAGGTGTGCGTGGTCGGCGATGGATTGAGCGCGCCCCTGGGTTTGTGCGTACTCTCGGCGGTCGGGCAACAGGACGCGGGCGGAACCGCCAGGGCAGGTTTGCGTTCCAGCCTGGAAAAACTCCTGGAAGAAGTGAACGGCGCGCTCGACAAACATGAGCGACTGCGCCGGCTCATTGTCGTCAAAGACAGTTGGGCCGTGGAAAACGGCTTCCTGACGCCGACCCTGAAGATCAAGCGCAACATGATCGAAGCGGCCTACGGTGCCCGGTTCGAAGAATGGAGCGAGCATAG
>DQGF01000493.1:4606-16380 GCA_003525045.1 Pseudomonas sp.
TAAGCGAGACGGTGCTGTGGCAGGATTGAGCCGCGCATAAATCCAACAAAGGAAAATCTGCAATGAGTCTGTGGCGTACCACTCCCAACATCGAGCAGTTGAATGCAATCCAGAAAAACACCATTGGCGAAGTGCTGGATATCCGCTTCGAAGACTTCGATGAAGCGTCCCTGACTGCCAGCATGGTCATCGACCACCGCACTCACCAGCCTTACGGCCTGTTGCATGGCGGCGCCTCGGTGGTGCTGGCCGAAACCGTCGGCTCCATGGCCAGTTACCTGTGCATCGACGCCAGCAAGTTTTATTGCGTGGGCCTGGAAATCAATGCCAACCATTTGCGTGGCCTGCGCAGTGGACGGGTCACAGCGGTGGCCAGGGCGATTCACATTGGACGTACGACCCATGTCTGGGACATTCGCCTGAGCAGTGACGAGGGTAAGGCCAGTTGTGTGTCGCGGTTGACCATGGCGGTTGTGCCGTTGGGTGAGAATCCGCCAACGCGTTGATTGATGGAAGATCAAAAGATCGCAGCCCGCGGCAGCTCCTACACCGCGTACTTGCGATCTTTTGATATTTGCGACATTTCCTACCACCATTGCTGGCAGTTACGGTCATTGCTGTAGGACCTTGTCTTGCGGACAATCAACCCCTGTTCTCGCTCATGGATTTGCCGGTATGTCGCAACAGATATTTTTCGCCCACGCCAACGGCTTTCCTTCGGGAACCTACGGCAAATTGTTCGCGGCGCTGGCGCCCGAGTATCAGGTGACGCATCTGGAGCAGCACGCCCACGACCCGCGTTTCCCGGCGGACGACAACTGGCACAACCTGGTGGACGAGTTGATTTATCACCTCAAGCAGCAAGCGGAGCCGGTGTGGGGCGTCGGTCATTCCTTCGGTGGTGTGTTGCACTTGCACGCGGCCTTGCGTTGTCCAGAGCTGTATCGCGGTGTGGTGATGCTCGATTCACCGGTGCTGACCCGTGCCGATCAATGGGTCATTCGTGCCGCCAAGCGCTTCGGTTTCATCGACCGCTTGACCCCGGCCGGTCGCACCCTTGGACGGCGGGAAGAGTTCGCCGATCTGGAAGCTGCACGGTTGTATTTCGCCGGCAAAACCCTTTTTCGCAGCTTCGACCCGGAATGCTTTGACGCCTACCTGAAACACGGCTTGCACAAGGTCGGCGACAAGCTGCGACTGCGCTTTGATCCCGCCACGGAAATCAGCATTTACCGCGGCGTGCCCCACACCAGCCCCGGCCAGGCACGACAACTGAAAGTGCCGCTGGCGGTGGTTCGCGGGCACAAGAGCCGGGTGGTGATGCGTCATCACGCCAGTTCCGTCGGGCGCATGCCGCTGGGCGAGTCATTGACCCTGCCCGGCGGCCACATGTTCCCGCTGGAGCGTCCCCAGGATACGGCCATGCTGCTGAAGAATCTGTTCAGCCGCTGGGAAGGCCGCCGCCAGCAGGATTGCGCATGAGCCATGTCGTCGAAGAAGTTCGCCTGAGCCTGCCGCATATTGAATTGGCGGCGCATATGTTCGGACCGGAAGACGGTGTCCCGGTCATCGCCCTGCATGGCTGGCTGGACAACGCCAACAGCTTTGCCCGGTTGGCACCGAAGCTCAAAGGGCTGCGCATCATCGCGCTGGACATGGCCGGTCATGGACATTCCGGGCACCGTCCGAACGGCGCCGGTTACGCCCTGTGGGATTATGCCCATGACGTGCTGCAAGTGGCCGAACAACTGGGCTGGAAACGCTTCGGGTTGCTGGGGCACTCGATGGGGGCGATTGTCTCTCTGGTGCTGGCCGGGTCGTTGCCGGAGCGGGTGACCCATCTGGCCTTGATCGACGGCATCATTCCTCCTACAGACAAAGGCGAAAATGCCGCCGAGCGCATGGGCATGGCCCTGCAGGCGCAGCTGGATCTGCGGGAGAAACGCAAACCGGTCTACAGAACCCTCGACCGCGCCATCGAAGCGCGCATGAAAGGCGTGGTGGCGGTCAGTCGCGAAGCGGCCGAGCTGTTGGCGCAACGGGGCCTGATGCCGGTACCGGGCGGTTACACATGGCGCACCGATAATCGCCTTACGCTGCCATCGCCGCTGCGTCTGACGACCGAACAGGCGATGGCCTTCGTCCAGCGGGTCGGTTGTCCTGCAAAGCTGGTGGTTGCGGCCGACGGCATGCTCGCCAAACATCCCGAGTTGCTGGAACGTCTACCCTTTAGCCGTGAACAGCTGCCTGGCGGCCATCATTTACACCTGAATGACGAACCCGGCGCCGACCTTGTCGCAGACTGTTTCAATCGGTTCTTCACCGTTCCTTGACTTGCGCCGGGCAACTGTCGAGGCTGGGCGGGTTGAAATGGGAGACAACCATGATAGATCTCTACACCGCTGCGACCCCGAATGGCCACAAGGTCTCTATCGTGCTCGAGGAACTCGGCTTGCCCTACACGGTGCACGCCTTGAGTTTCGACAAGAAGGAACAGAAATCCGAGGACTTCCTCAAGATCAATCCCAATGGCCGGATTCCAGCCATTGTCGACCGCGCCAACGACGATTTTGCCGTGTTCGAATCCGGTGCCATCCTGGTTTATCTCGCTGAACTGAGCGGCAAGCTGCTGCCCAAGGACCCGAAGGGGCGCTCGGTGGTCCTGCAGTGGCTGATGTTCCAGATGGGCGGAATCGGCCCGATGCAGGGTCAGGCCAATGTGTTCTTCCGTTATTTCCCGGAAAAACTCCAGGGCGCCATCGACCGTTACCAGCATGAAACCCGTCGCCTCTATGAAGTGCTCGACACGCGTCTGCAAAATGTAGAGTTTCTGGCGGGCGAGTACAGCATTGCCGATATTGCGACCTTTCCATGGGTTCGTGGTCACGAGTGGTCCGGTGTCGAAGTGGAAGGCTTGTCCGCCTTGCAGCGCTGGATGGCGACCATGGAGGCGCGTCCGGCAGTACAGCGTGGTCTGCTGGTGCCCGAACGCATCGATGATGCCAGCGTTATCAAAGGTGCCCAGGCCATGCTGATCCGATGAGCCTGACCATGCGTTCACTCAGTCTGCTGGCGCTATGCTGTTTCAGTCCTCTGTCGTTTGCCGCCGATGTCCCGGGCAGCCAGGACCTGCCCATCGTGCCGCGCGTTACCGATGCGCAGATCGTCGACTATCGCCCGGCCGCCGAGCTCGAGCGGATCTACCCGCTGGGCTCGATCCGCAAGATCAGCGGCCAGCTGCGCTTCGAGGGTCAGGTCAGCGCTCGTGGCACCACGACCTCGGTCACCTACGAGCTGCCACCGGAGCACTCGTCAATCGACGCCTTTACGGCAGCCCGCGAAGCCCTGCAGAAGCAGGATGCCGAGTTGCTGTTCTGGTGCCAGGCCCGAGATTGCGGGGAAAGCAGCCTGTGGGCCAACGATGTCTTCGGCAATGCCAAGCTCTATGGCGCCGACGATCAGCAAGCGTATCTGCTGTTGCGTCTGGCGGCACCCCGGGACAACACGCTGGTGGCGCTTTACAGCATCACGCGCGGTAATCGCAAAGCCTATCTGCACGTGGAACAATTCGACGCCGCGGCACCGCTGGGCAATGTGCTGCCCACTTCCGCGACCTTGTTGCGGGAACTCAAAAGCATCGGTGAGCTCGATTTCCCCAAACTGACCGGCGACCCTGACGAGACCTGGCTGCGCTTGATCTCCCGGGGTTTGAATCTGGACACCACCTTGCGGGTCAGCGTTTCCGGGCCGAAGGCCGAAGCCTGGCGTCAGGCGCTGATCGGGCAGGGTGTGCGTGCGGCCAGAATGGAAGCCGGCAGCGTTGAAGGCGCCGGCTTGCACCTAGAGCTGTTGCGATAAGCTATATCGGTGAACGCGCTCGCGTGTTCACCGACTTTTCTGCTGACTGACTTTTTTCGAGACTTGGATGATCAATAACGATCGGCTGTTGGTGCAGATCCTGCTCCTGGTGCTGTTTGGCGCAAGCTTGTGGGTAATGGCGCCGTTCTGGTCCGCGTTGTTCTGGGGCGCGGTGCTGGCCTTCGCCAGCTGGCCGCTGATGCGTCTGCTGACCCGTTGGCTCAACGGTCGCGAATCCCTGGCGGCGGCGCTATTGACCATGGGTTGGATGGTGCTGGTGGCGGCGCCGCTGGTGTGGTTGGGGTTCAACCTGGCGGACCATGTGCGCGATGCCACGGCGTTCATCAAGGATGTGCAGGTCGATGGTTTGCCTGAAGCACCGACCTGGCTGGGGAGTATTCCCTTGGTGGGGGAGCGGCTGGTGGTGATCTGGAACAGCATCGATCAGCAGGGCGCGGCGATGATGCTGGCGATCAAACCTTATCTGGGTCAGGTCGGTAACTGGTTGTTGGCGCGCAGCGCGCAGATTGGCGGCGGGATTCTCGAACTGACGTTGAGCATTGTCTTTGTGTTCTTTTTCTACCGGGACGGGCCGCGGTTGGCGGCGTTTATTCACGGACTGCTGCAGCGGTTGATCGGTGATCGAGCCGGCTATTACATCGAGTTGGTGGCGGGAACGGTACAACGGGTGGTGAACGGCGTGATCGGGACGGCGGCGGCTCAGGCGGTGCTGGCATTGATCGGCTTCCTGATTGCCGGTGTGCCAGGGGCGCTGGTGCTGGGGATCGTGACGTTTTTGCTGAGCCTGATTCCGATGGGGCCACCGCTGGTGTGGATTCCGGCCACGGCCTGGCTGGCCTGGAAGGGCGAGTACGGGATGGCGGTGTTCCTCGGGATTTGGGGGATGTTCATCATCAGCGGGGTCGACAACGTGCTCAAGCCTTACCTGATCAGTCGGGGCGGGAATTTGCCCTTGGTGATTGTGCTGTTGGGTGTATTCGGCGGACTGATTGCTTTCGGGTTCATTGGTCTGTTTATTGGCCCGACCTTGTTGGCCGTGGCCTACAGCCTGCTGACCGACTGGAGCAAGAGTCAGGCCCGGGTTGAAGATCGCCGGCCCTGAGTGGATGTGATTTCAGGATAGCCCTCAATCTGATGTGGGAGCGGCGGTGCGGCGATCCCACATTAGATAGGCGTGTGACTCAGGTGCGGTGTTGTGGGCGTGTCAGGTGTGTATCGAACTCGACACAATGGGCGCAGGGTCTAGGCTTGCTGGAGCCGCCTCGACGATTTACCGATCATCGGGTCCCGCAGCGCCGCTGGTTCCGCTACAATGCGCGCCGATTTCGACCTGCCTGAGAGCCCACTCATGTCCGCCTGCCAGACTCCTATCATCGTCGCCCTGGATTTCCCCACCCGTGACGCCGCACTGAAGCTGGCCGATCAGTTGGACCCGAAGCTGTGCCGGGTCAAAGTCGGTAAAGAACTTTTTACCAGCTGCGCTTCGGAAATCGTCGGCACCTTGCGCGACAAGGGTTTCGAAGTGTTCCTGGACCTCAAGTTCCACGACATCCCAAACACCACCGCCATGGCCGTCAAGGCGGCTGCGGAAATGGGCGTGTGGATGGTCAATGTGCACTGTTCCGGCGGTCTGCGCATGATGGCCGCCTGCCGCGAAGTGCTCGACCAGCGCACCGGCCCGAAACCGCTGTTGATCGGCGTGACCGTGCTGACCAGCATGGAGCGTGAGGATCTGGCGGGTATCGGTCTGGACATTGAGCCGCAGGAGCAGGTGCTGCGTCTGGCAGCACTGGCGGAAAAAGCCGGGATGGACGGTCTGGTCTGCTCGGCCCTGGAAGCCCGGGCCCTGAAATCGGCTCACCCGTCGCTGCAACTGGTGACCCCGGGGATTCGTCCGGCGGGCAGCGCCCAGGACGATCAGCGCCGCATTCTGACTCCGCGCCAGGCGCTGGATGCCGGTTCCGACTATCTGGTGATCGGCCGTCCGATCAGCCAGGCGGCGGATCCGGCCAAGGCATTGGCGGCTGTGGTTGCAGAGTTGGCTTAAGCGGCGCCTGCTAAACCATTCGCGGGCACGCCTCGCTCCTACAGGTCATGTGTCGTGACCATGTCATGCGACCGACACATGACCTGTAGGAGCGAGGCTTGCCCGCGAAGCTTTTAAATCTTCAACACCAACTTCCCGAAATTCTCCCCGCTGAACAATTTCGTCAGCGTCTCCGGGAACGTCTCGAGTCCTTCGACGATGTCTTCCTTGCTCTTGAGCTGCCCCTTGGCCATCCACCCGGCCATTTCCTGTCCGGCAGCGGCGAACTGTGCGGCGTAATCCATCACCACGAAACCTTCCATCCGCGCCCGGTTAACCAGCAGCGACAGGTAGTTGGCCGGGCCTTTGACCGCTTCCTTGTTGTTGTACTGGCTGATGGCACCGCAAATCACCACCCGTGCCTTAAAGTTCAGGCGGCTCAGCACTGCGTCAAGGATATCGCCGCCGACGTTATCAAAGTAGACATCGACGCCTTTCGGGCATTCGCGCTTGAGCCCGGCGTGGACGTCTTCGTTCTTGTAATCGATGGCACCGTCAAAACCCAGTTCGTCGATCAGGAACTGGCACTTGTCGGCACCGCCCGCGATGCCGACGACGCGGCAACCTTTGAGCTTGGCGATCTGCCCGGCAATGCTGCCCACTGCGCCGGCCGCACCCGAGAGCACCACGGTGTCACCGGCCTTGGGCGCACCGACCTCGAGCAGGGCGAAATAGGCGGTCATCCCGGTCATGCCCAGCGCCGACAGGTAACGCGGCAGTGGTGCCAGTTTCGGATCGACTTTGTAGAAACCACGGGGTTCGCCGAGGAAATAATCCTGCACGCCCAGGGCACCGTTGACGTAATCCCCGACCGCAAACCCCGGATTGTTCGAGGCAATGACTTTGCCTACACCCAATGCACGCATCACTTCGCCGATGCCGACTGGCGGAATATAGGACTTGCCTTCGTTCATCCAGCCTCGCATGGCCGGGTCCAGGGACAGGTATTCGTTTTTGACCAGAATCTGACCCGCGGCCGGTTCGCCGACCGGTACTTCCTGATAGGTAAAGGTCTCGCGGGTTGCCGCGCCCACCGGACGTTTGGCGAGCAGGAACTGGCGATTGGTCTGGGTAGTCATGACAGGCACTCAAATTGATGGAGTCCTGTTGATAGACCTTCAGGATCAATGCCGCAAGTTGGGCTGATGCGGCGAATACAGTCTGATCCAGAGCAGTGATAGTCGATAGGGCGGTTCTATCACCGCCATTCATGGGCACTCAACCGGCCTTCTGATAGTGCTGCCGTGCCAAGGATGCCTGTGGCTAGACTGGGTGCACGCGAACCCCGCATCTCTACGAGGACATAACAATGAGCATGACGTTTTCCGGCCAGGTAGCCGTGGTGACAGGGGCTGGCGCCGGTATTGGCCGCGCGACTGCCCAAGCGTTCGCCGCCGAAGGCTTGAAAGTGGTGGTTGCCGACCTGGACACCGCGGGTGGCGAGGGCACGGTCGCGTTGATTCGCACGGCGGGCGGCGAAGCAACTTTCATGCGTTGCAACGTCACGCTGGAAAGCGATGTAAAAAATCTGATGGACGAAGTAGTGAATACCTACGGCCGTCTCGACTATGCCTTCAACAACGCCGGCATCGAGATCGAGAAAGGCAAACTCGCCGAAGGCACGATCGACGAGTTCGACGCGATCATGGGCGTCAATGTCAAAGGTGTCTGGCTGTGCATGAAGTATCAATTGCCCTTGCTGCTGGCTCAGGGCGGTGGTGCGATCGTCAACACCGCTTCGGTGGCCGGCCTGGGGGCTGCGCCTAAGATGAGCATCTACGCGGCCTCGAAACATGCAGTGATCGGCCTGACCAAATCGGCGGCCATCGAATACGCCAAGAAAAAGATTCGGGTGAATGCGGTGTGCCCGGCCGTGATCGATACCGACATGTTCCGCCGCGCCTATGAGGCGGATCCGAAGAAGGGCGAATTCGCCAATGCCATGCACCCGGTGGGTCGCATCGGCAAGGTCGAGGAGATCGCCAGCGCGGTGCTGTACCTGTGCAGCGACGGTGCAGCGTTCACCACCGGTCACTCGTTGGCGGTGGACGGTGGCGTCACGGCGTTCTGAGGCCAGGCAACTGCCGGTGTAGGAGGGACCGGCATTACCCACATTCGGTCGGGTTTTTTATCCTCGGTGAAGGTGCCGGACAATGTGTTTCCGATAGTTAGAAACGAGGATTTTGGCGGCGTTGTCGCACATCCCGTCGAGCGCTCCTGTGATTAACTGTTCCTGCAAAACGAACAGGAGTTGCTTGCTCATGGAATTGAGAATCGATCGACAGGCCTTGGTGCCGCTCGTTCAGCAAATCGTCGACGCGCTGGCGGGCTGGCTCCGTCAAAGCGAGATATTGCCGGGGACGCGTTTACCTTCTGCGCGGCAAATTGCGCGGGATAATCTGCTCAGTCAGTCCAGCGTCGTTGAAGCGTGTGAGCGCTTGGTAGTTGAAGGGGTGCTGGCGTCGCGTCAAGGCACCGGCTTCTTTGTCGCCGACCCGGCGTTGGCTGCCAGCAGACAGCGGGATTACCCCTGGTTCGAAGGCGCAGCGGTAAAGCAGGCAGGCGCCTTTGGTGAGCTGAAACTGGGCTGTGGCGGATTACCCGTAAGCTGGCGCGAGACTGACGACCTGAGTTACGCGATCCGTCAGGTCAGTCGCACCGACATGGCTGGCCTATTCAACTATGGCACGCCGCTGGGGCTGCCAGTCTTGCGCCAACACATCCTCAAACGCCTGCTCAAGCTGGGTATCGCCGTAGAGGAACGTCGGATCCTGACAACGGCGGGTGCCAGCCAGGGGCTTGATCTGATTGTGCGCACCTTGCTCAAGCCGGGGGAGTGCGTGGTAGTGGAAAGTCCCGGGTATTCAATGCTGTTCGAGTTGCTCAGGCTTTACGGTGTCAACATGATCGAGGTGCCGCGAACGCCGAGCGGGCCCGATATCGATGTGTTGGAGGCGCTGCTGCTGCAGTACCGGCCCCGAGCATTGTTCATCAACAGTTTCTATCACAATCCGACGGGCAGCAGCCTGGCGCCGCAGGTGGCACAGCGGGTCCTGCAACTGGCGAAAGCCCACGGTGTGCTGGTCATCGAAGATGACGTCTATGCAGACTTACACAATGGCCCCGGTACGCGGCTTGCCGCGCTGGATAACGCAGACAACGTGATCTACGTCGGCAGTTTCTCCAAAACCCTCAGCAGTTCGTTGCGGGTCGGCTTTGTCGTAGCTGGCGCCGGGGTTATTTCGCGACTGGCCGAGGTCAAGATGATCAGCAGCATGGGCGCTTCACGGTTTTGCGAGTCGGTGTTGGCTTGCCTGTTGGCCAGTGGTGCCTATCGCAAGTTGGTGCAGCGTCAACGCCAGCGTTTGAACAGTGACCGAGAGGCCGCATTGCAAGTACTCGAAGACGCTGAGTGGGAGGTTTTCGGCAAGCCCGCCGGGGGCTTGTTCATCTGGGCGCGATCGCGGATGTCCGACTACGCTCAGGTGCGGACCCAGGCACAGCGCTTCGGCGTCCTGCTGTCTTCTACGACGGCCTTCAGTCCCACCGGCGAGCCCAGTGACTGGCAGCGTATCAATGTCGCCTATGCCGCTGATCCGCGAGCCCGGGCGTTTTTTCAGGCCACCGCTGTGGATCGACCTCAAGCGTTCTGAAAACGACGTTGGCGTAGCTTTTTGCCATTATTCCGACGCCAGAGACTTGTGTTGATACAGGCCCGTTGCGAATCTGCGTGAACAGACTATGTCAGGGGACCAAGTGCAATGATTTCGGCCGTGCAAGGACGTTTTGCCAACCTCGGTATGGCGAAAAAACTGGGTGTCGGGTTTGTACTCGTACTGCTGTTGACCGCCTTGGTGGCGGCCATCGGCGTATGGTCTCTGCAGACCATCAGCCAGCGCTTCGACGGGCTCAAGCAGATGTCGTCGCTCAACAGCGGTTTGCTCAAGGTGCGACTGCTTGAGCAGGAGTACGCCTTGCACGGCAACCCGAAAACCGCCGAAGCCCTGCACAAGGGCGTTGACAGCCTGGTCGCCCTGACGACTGAGCTCAAGGCACAATCGGCGGCCAACGTGCCGGTGATGAATGATGTCGAGCAATCCCTGGGAGCCTATCGCAAGGCGTTTGACGAGTTCGTCTCGCTCAGCCAGGCCAAGGACCTGGCGCTGGAAATGGCCAGTTGGTCGGTGTCCAGCGTGGCCAATAACCTCGATGTGCTGCAGGCCGGGCTGGCCGATGATGGGACCTATACCTTGAAAGAATCCGAGGGTAAGGACGGCGCGCAGTTCATCGAGCAAGCCAGTCAGGTCAGCCAGGTATCGCGGCTGATGTTGCAGGCCATGAACGAAGCGCGCGAGCGCCTGGACCAGAGCCGCAAGGGCGACGACAGCGCGGCCCAGGGCAAGATCGAGCAGGCCAACCAGGCACTGACCCAGGCCGGGCAGCTGAAAACCACGGTCAAGGATGAGGGCTACCAGACCGTCCTCAATGAGGTGGCCGGCCACATCGGCAGCTTCAGCGAAAAGCTCGCCGAGTACACTGACCTGTTGGCACAGGAAAAGACGGTCTATGAGCAACTGCATCAGCGCGCCGCGCAGGTGGTGGAGCGGGTGGATCAGGCCTATGTCGCCGAGGACCTGTCGATGCAGGCCGAGCTGAACAAGAACTCCTGGCTGATCATCGGTTCCTCCGCGCTGGCCTTGCTGGTCGGGTTGATTGCGGCATGGGTGATTACCCGGTTGATCGTGGCACCGTTGCGCAGTGTGATCCGTGTTGCGCAACAGATCGCCGCTGGCGATTTGAGTGCGACGGTCGAGGTGACTCGTCGTGACGAGATCGGTCAATTGATGCAGGCCATGCAACAGATGGGGGCGGGGCTCAGCAGTATTGTCAGCGGTTTGCAGGTGGGCATCGAGCAACTGGCCAGTTCGGCGCAATCGCTGTCGGCGGTGACCGAGCAGACCAATCTGGAAGTCAGCAGCCAGAAGGAGGAAACCGAGCAGGTCGCTACGGCGATGAATCAGATGACCGCGACCGTACACGACGTTGCGCGTAACGCGGAAGAGGCCGCTCAGGCGGCGCAGACGGCGGACGACAAGGTTGAAAGCGGTCAGCAGGTGGTGCGCCAGAGCATGGCGCGGATCGAGCAATTGGCAGACTCTGCAACCTCGGCCAGTTCGAGCATCGAAAGCTTGAGTGCGCAAATCCAGAACATCGGCACGGTGCTCAGCGTCATCAAGAGTGTGGCCGAGCAGACCAATCTGTTGGCGCTCAACGCGGCGATCGAGGCGGCGCGGGCCGGCGAGCAGGGCCGGGGCTTTGCGGTGGTGGCCGATGAAGTGCGGGCATTGGCCAAGCGGACCCAGCAATCGACCGAGGAGATCGAGCGACTGGTTAGCGCCTTGCGTTCGGCGGCGCAGTCGTCGGTACAGCAAATTCAGAACAGTGGTGAGTTGGTGAAGCTGGCGGTCAGCGATGCGCTACAGACTGAGAGCGCGCTGGGCAGTATTGCCGCGGCGGTATCGTTGATTCAGCAAATGAACCAGCAGATTGCGGCGGCTGCCGAGGAGCAGAGTTCGGTGGCCGAGGAGATCAATCGCAGTGTGACGAGTATTCGCGCCAGTGCGGATCAGTCTTCGTTGGCGATGCAGGGGAATGCGGCGTCCAGTATTGAGTTGGCGCAGTTGGGGGGTGAGTTGAAGGGGATGGTCGGGCATTTTCGGCTTTGAGGCTTACGCTTGTAATCTTGGCGGCCTGGTAGCCGCCCAGGTTCTTGCTGGCTGAGTACATGTTCGACTGCGTCGAACGGCGC
>DQGF01000307.1:0-390 GCA_003525045.1 Pseudomonas sp.
GCAAGCTCCCTCGCCACAGGGGTTGTGCGCAATCGTTAAACCGCGTCTCTAGGCAACATCAACCCCAACGGCAACCGCACCCGCGCTTCCAGCCCGCCACCGGAACGGTTGCGCAGCTCAACATTGCCGCCATGCATCGAAGCAATGCGCTTCACGATCGCCAGTCCCAACCCTGTTCCCTTGCCTCCCCGGGCACGGTCACCGCGAGTAAACGGGTTGAAGATCGCCTCAAGCTCCGACGGATCAATCCCCGCTCCACGGTCCATGATACTCAACACCACGTATGGCGCACTGACATCCCCGGACACATAAGCCGCCACCTCGACACCGCTGCCAGCGTGATGCAAGGCATTGCCGATCAGGTTGTTCAGTAGCCGCTTCATCGACACC
>DQGF01000307.1:674-7629 GCA_003525045.1 Pseudomonas sp.
CAGTACCCGCTTCATCGACCCCCGCCGCAGCGGGAAGGGTTGAATAGGCTCCAGCCGCAGCCGCACTTTTTCTTCATTCTGGTTGTACGGCGCGGCGACTTCGCGCACCAGGTCGGTCAAGTCCACCTCTTCCACCGACTCGTCACGGCCATCGCGGATGAAGGCCAGGAACTGATCGAGAATCGCGTCCATGTCTTCGATGTCGCGGACCATGTCGTCCGTCAGGTCGCTATGGTCGCCCATCAATTCCAGGGACAGCCGCAAACGGGTCAATGGCGTACGCAAGTCGTGGGACACCCCCGCCAACATCAGCTCGCGTTCGCGGCCAGCCTGTTCGACGTCTTCGGCCATCTGGTTGAAGGCACGGTACACCTCGGTCATTTCACTCGGCGTATCGCTGATCGGCAGACGCACGCTGCGGCCCTGACCGAGTTGCCGCGCGGCGTAGACCAGACGTTTCAAGGGTTGGTTGAGCTGGCTGACGAAGATCCACGCCGAGGCGGTGGACAGCAAACCGATGGCGAGGAACCAGCCGAGCACGTTCCAGATTTTCTGGCCGCGTAAAGGATGCGGGTAAAGCGGCACTTTCAGCCAGCCATCGCCCAGGCTGGGCGCCCGGACCCACAGCGCCGGCGGCGAGTGCATGCGCAATCGCACTTCGGTGTCGGCCCCCAGTTCAGCCTGCATCTGCCGCTGATAAATTTCGCTGTAAGGCCAGTGATGCTCACCTTCCGGCACACCGGCACCCACCACCCGGATCAGGGTGGCGGCATCGGCGATCTTCTCGCGGTTTTCTTCATCCGCCGCCCAATAGGCGCGCAGCGTAAGGGCGACGCCGTGGCTGTATTGGCGATCCACCAGCACATCTTCGTTCATCAACAGGTAAACCAGGGTCAGCGCCTTGGAGAACAGGACGACGATCAGCACCAGCCAAAGGGTGCGGGAAAAAAAGCTCTGGGGGAACCAAACGGGGGTTTTCATGAATAACCGCTACATACTTGCAGAAGCGAGCCATGCTCGCATATTGCAGATCGCGAGTCTGCGGACAAGGTCATCCGACCCGTTGCCCGCTCGACCCGCTCCTACAAATCGCCGATCACTTGGTGGCGGCGCCATCCGGAACGAACACGTAACCCACGCCCCAGACAGTCTGGATATAACGCGGCTTGGACGGATCAGGTTCGATCATCCGGCGCAGACGGGAAATCTGCACGTCGATGGAACGCTCGAGCGCATCCCACTCACGGCCACGGGCCAGGTTCATCAGTTTGTCGCGGGTCAGTGGCTGACGGGCGTTCATCACCAGGGCCTTGAGCACCGCGAACTCACCGGTGGTGAGCATGTGCACCTCGTCACCGCGCTTGAGTTCGCGGGTGGCCAGGGACAGTTCGTAGTCGCCGAATGTCACGCTTTCGTCTTCGCTGCCCGGCGCGCCGGGCACCGGTGCCAACTGACGGCGCAGGACCGCCTTGACGCGAGCCATCAGCTCGTCCGGGTTGAACGGCTTGGCCAGGTAGTCGTCGGCACCTAGTTCGAGGCCCTTGATGCGGCTCAGCTCATCGCCCTTGGCGGTGAGCATGATGATCGGAATCTGGTTGTTCGCGGTGCGCAGGCGACGGCAGGCGGTCAGGCCGTCTTCGCCGGGCAGCATCAGGTCGAGGACGACCAGGTTGAACACTTCACGCGCCAGCAGGCGGTCCATTTGTTCAGTGTTCGGGACGGCGCGCGCACGATAGCCCTTGCTGACGAAAAAGCGTTCCAGCAGGCTGCTGAGCCCCGGATCGTCGTCAACGATAAGAATTTTTTCGCCTTCAGCAGTGTTTGCAGTGCTGCTCATTGGATGCTCCTTTGATCTCGGCGCGCATTATGGCGTAGCTGCCGTTATACGCACCGTGTGCATTGTTAGCAGATTTTTCCTTCACCGCCAGCAATCCGCGCATTGGGCCTACAGTCTGTGATACCCCCGAATCACAGAACGCTGGTTATAATGCGCGGTCTTTGGTGTCAGGCAACGTCTGATCATTGCTGCAGTGGCCGCTTTTTATTTTCATGGCGCGGGCAGTAATTGTTCGATTTCACGGGTCAACGGAATGCCTGTTGATCCAGGTAGCGGCGCAGGCCAGGCCGCTCAACCAGACTCGCCGAGCCTTGAACTCTATGCCTGCGAGCCTGCTTTCACAATTTGTCAGGTGGTTTTATGGACAGCATCAACAGCCGCATCGCCGAGGAACTCGGTGTCCGCCCACAACAGGTCGAAGCGGCCGTCGCGCTACTCGATGAAGGCTCCACGGTGCCCTTCATCGCCCGTTACCGGAAAGAAGTGACCGGCAGCCTCGATGACATCCAGTTGCGTCACCTGGAAGAGCGTCTGCGCTACCTGCGAGAACTCGACGAACGGCGTCTCAGCATCCTCGCCAGCATTCAGGAGCAAGGCAAGCTGACCCCTCAGCTTGAACGCGACATCAAGCTCGCCGACACCAAGACCCGCCTCGAAGACTTGTACCTGCCGTACAAGCAGAAGCGCCGCACCAAGGGCCAGATCGCCCTGGAAGCCGGCCTCGGCGAGCTGGCCGACGGCTTGTTCAACGACCCGACCCTGACGCCAGACGCTGAAGCCGCGCGCTTCATCGATGCCGAAAAAGGCGTGGCCGATGTGAAAGCCGCCCTCGAAGGCGCCAAGTACATCCTGATGGAGCGCTTCGCCGAAGACGCGGGCCTGCTGGACAAGCTGCGCAGCTATCTCAAGCAGGAAGCCACCCTCAGTGCCCGCGTCATCGCCGGCAAGGAAGAGGAAGGCGCCAAGTTCCGCGACTATTTCGAACACGACGAACCGCTGAAAAGCATGCCATCGCACCGCGCCCTGGCGATTTTCCGTGGCCGCAACGAAGGCATTCTGAGTTCTGCGCTGAAAGTCGGCGACGACCTGCCGGGCACCATGCACCCGTGCGAAGGCATGATCGGCCAGCAATTCGGTATCCAGAACCAGAACCGCGCCGCCGACAAATGGCTGGGTGAAGTGGTGCGCTGGACCTGGAAGGTCAAGCTCTACACCCACCTGGAAACCGATCTGTTGGGCGAACTGCGCGATGGCGCGGAAACCGAAGCGATCAACGTATTCGCCCACAATCTGCACGACTTGCTGCTGTCGGCCCCGGCTGGCCCGCGCGCCACGCTGGGTCTCGACCCGGGCCTGCGCACCGGTTGCAAGGTCGCCGTGGTCGATTCCACCGGCAAGTTGCTGGATCACGCCACGGTTTACCCGCACGTACCGCACAACAAGTGGGATCAGACCCTCGCCGTGCTGGCCGCCCTGTGCGCCAAGCACTCGGTAGACCTGATCGCCATCGGCAACGGCACCGCCAGCCGTGAAACCGACAAGCTGGCCGCTGAACTGATCAAAAAATACCCAGCCATGAAGATGACCAAAGTCATGGTCTCCGAGGCCGGCGCATCGGTGTACTCGGCGTCGGAACTGGCTTCCAAGGAATTCCCGGACCTCGACGTGTCGATCCGTGGCGCGGTGTCGATTGCCCGTCGCCTGCAGGATCCGCTGGCCGAGTTGGTGAAGATCGATCCGAAATCCATTGGCGTCGGCCAATACCAACACGACGTGTCGCAGCTGAAACTGGCGCGCGGCCTGGACGCTGTTGTCGAGGACTGCGTGAACGCCGTGGGTGTCGACGTGAACACCGCTTCCGTGGCGCTGCTGGCCCGTATCTCCGGCCTCAACGCGACGCTGGCGCAGAACATCGTCAGCCACCGCGACGAGCACGGCGCCTTCAAAACACGCGCAGCGTTGAAGAAAGTCGCACGCCTGGGTGAAAAAACCTTCGAACAGGCCGCCGGTTTCCTGCGCGTCATGAACGGCGACAACCCGCTCGATTCGTCTGCGGTTCACCCGGAAGCCTATCCACTGGTGCAGCGCATCGCCGCTGAAACCGATCGCGACATCCGCTCGTTGATCGGTGACGCCAGCTTCCTCAAGCGCCTCGATCCGAAGAAGTACACCGATGAAACCTTCGGTCTGCCAACGGTCACCGACATCCTCCAAGAGCTTGAAAAACCTGGGCGAGACCCGCGTCCCGAGTTCAAGACCGCCGAGTTCCAGGAAGGTGTGGAAGAGCTCAAGGACCTGCAACCGGGCATGATTCTCGAAGGCGTGGTGACCAACGTGACCAACTTCGGCGCGTTCGTCGATATCGGCGTGCATCAGGACGGTTTGGTGCACATCTCTGCGCTTTCGGAGAAGTTCATCAAGGATCCACGTGAAGCGGTCAAGGCCGGCGACGTGGTGAAAGTGAAGGTCATGGAAGTCGATATCCCGCGCAAACGCGTGGGTCTGTCGATGCGCATGAGCGACACCCCGGGCGAGAAAATCGACGGTGCCCGTGGCGCGCGTCCGGGTTCGGCTCCGCGCCAATCCCAGAACAGCGCTCCACGCAAGGAAACCACGGCGGCGGCTCCGGCCAACAACGCCATGGCTTCGCTGTTCGCCAACGCCAAACAGCTGAAGAAACGCTGATGGACATCCCTGTCGGGCTGACTCAAAGCGCGTTTTTCAAGCTGCTGGGGTGTCGTTTGCACAGTCTGGAAACCGGGGTGGCGCAAGTCGCCCTGGCGCTTGAGCCAGAGCTGCGCAACCGTGCCGGCAAGCTGCACGGCGGGGCGTTGTTCAGTCTGGTGGACATTGCCATGGGGCTGGCCTGTTCCAGCACCCACGGCTTTGACCAGCAGAGCGCGACCATCGAGTGCAAGATCAACTACATCCGCGCCGTTTCCGACGGTGAAGTGATGTGCACGGCGCGGGTGATCCACCCGGGCCGTCGCACGCTGGTGGTCGAAGCGGATGTGATGCAGGGCGACAAACTGGTCGCAAAAGCACAAGGCACCTTCGCTGTCCTATAGCGAGAAGCCCTCAATTTGAGTTAATTTCGGCGCTATGAAAGCGGCGCCGGAATTTTCTGTGGGAGCGAGCCTGCTCGCGAAGGCGGTGTGTCAGGCGACATCAATGTTGAGTGACACGCCCTCTTCGCGAGCAGGCTCGCTCCCACAGGGGATTGCGGCGATCATCCTTGACTGGCTGCCAGCAAGTCCTGCGCGGTCCGAAAACCAGGCGAAAACGCCAGTTTCAACTTCACCCTTGTAGACCGTCTTGCCCACCCCCATATTGGGGCGACTGACGCGTGAAGGAATCCAACTTGAGCGAACTTCTAAACCGCCGCCTGGCTTTGCTCGGCGAGCGCGCTAACCTCTCTCTGCTCGAACAGTGCCTTCACGGCATCGAACGTGAATGCCTGCGCGTGACTGGCGAAGGTCGCCTGGCGCAAACGCCGCACCCGGAAGAATTGGGTTCCGCGCTGACCAACGAACAAATCACCACCGACTATTCCGAGTCGCTGCTGGAGTTCATCACCCCGGCCCTGTCCGACCCGGCAGACACCCTGGCGAGCCTGGACAGCATTCACCGTTTTGCCTACAGCAAGCTCGGCAGCGAGTACCTGTGGAGTCCATCGATGCCGTGCGCGTTGCCGGCCGAGGAAGATATCCCGATCGCCTATTACGGCACCTCCAACATCGGCCAGCTCAAGTACGTCTACCGCAAGGGCCTGGCCCTGCGCTACGGCAAGACCATGCAGTGCATCGCCGGGATCCACTACAACTTTTCCCTGCCGGAAAAGCTCTGGCCGCTGCTTAAAGAGGCTGAAGGCTTTGTCGGCACCGACCGCGACTATCAGTCGTCGGCCTACATCGCGCTGATCCGTAACTTCCGCCGCTACAGCTGGCTGCTGATGTACCTGTTCGGTGCTTCGCCGGCGCTGGACGCCGGTTTCCTGCGCGGTCGTTCGCACCAGCTGGAACAACTGGACCCGGAGACTCTCTACCTGCCGTATGCCACCAGCCTGCGCATGAGCGACCTGGGTTACCAGAGCAACGCCCAGGCCGGCCTGACACCCTGCTACAACGATCTGGCCAGCTACACCGACAGCCTGCGCAAAGCGGTGGCCACGCCCTATGCACCCTATGTCGAGATCGGCACGCACCAGGACGGTGAGTGGGTTCAGCTCAACACCAACATCCTGCAGATCGAAAACGAGTACTACTCCAACATCCGCCCCAAACGTGTGACCTACACTGGCGAACGGCCGATTCAGGCACTGGTGGCCCGGGGCATTCAGTACGTCGAAGTGCGTTGCCTGGACATCAACCCGTTCCTGCCGATGGGCATCGACCTCACTGAATCGCGGTTCCTCGATGCGTTCCTGTTGTACTGCGCGCTGAACGATAGCCCGCTGCTGACCAATACCTCGTGCGGCAACGCGACCTCGAACTTCCTGAGCGTGGTCAAGGAAGGTCGCCGTCCGGGTCTGCAACTGCAGCGCGATGGTCAGCCGGTTGACCTCAAAGACTGGGCCAGCGAATTGCTGGAGAAAATTGCTCCGCTCGCGGCGTTGCTGGACCAGAGCCACGGCGGCGATGTCCACAGCAAGGCGTTGGATGCGCAGCTGGCCAAGGTCAGGGATTCGTCCCTCACACCCTCGGCCCAGGTACTCGCGGCGATGGCTGAGCACAAGGAGAGTTTCAGTCAGTTCTCCCTGCGCCAGAGCCAGGTCCATGCGGAGTTTTTCCGCAGCGAGCCGCTGAGTACCGAGGAGCAAGCGAAATTTGAAGAGCGGGCGCGTTCGTCGCTGGCTGAGCAGGTGGAGCTGGAGCAGAACGAGGTTGGCGATTTCGATGTGTTTGTCGGGTCGTATCAGGCCAGTATTCTGGCCATTAGCAACTAATCGCTGAAGTTCCTTCGGCCCTTTTCGCGGGCAAGCCTCGCTCCTACAGTTTGTACCGGTCACGCGATTGTAACGTGACCCCTGGCCTGTAGGAGCGAGGCTTACCCGCGAAGGCCGCCCCACGGTCCCCCTTAGAATTTTCCGCTCATAAGCTCATTCGAAAAAGTTATTTA
>DQGF01000604.1:0-4805 GCA_003525045.1 Pseudomonas sp.
ACAGGGGTCAGAAGCGAAGGCAGCACCTACTACAACTGGTATGTCCCTACGATAGATGGCAAGTCCACACCTTTCGTTGAAGCGCAGAGAATCGCTTCTGCTGTATTAGGGTATGACAAGGAGACGCTCGATGAAGGCGCTGGAGAGTAAAACAGCATGGGTGACGGGCGCCAGCTATGGCATTGGTCGGGCTATTGCTGACGCGCTTAGGGAGGCAGGATATACAGTTGTTACCTTGCAGCGGAGTGGTGGTGATGTTGCCTGCGATCTTTATCAAGCAAAAAAAATAGAACAGGCTTGGCAAGCGGCTGAAAAAATCAAGGGCATGCCCGATCTGCTCATTTTAAATGCGGGGGCCTGTATTGATGATGAGTTCGTCAACACTCAGCTACCCGCACTGCAGGCGACCTTTGCGCTGAATGTATTCAGCCCTATGTTATTGGCACGGCTGGCAATACGCAGTTGGCAGGAGCACCAAAGGGCAGGGCATATAATTTTCATCGGCTCACAGGCTGCTTTGCCAGGTGCAAAGCAGACAGGTACCACCCTTTACACTGCCGCCAAAGGCGCCTTGCACGCCATCATTGGACCCTTGGCTTGGGAGTGCGGCCAGACGATCAAAATCAACTGCGTTGCTCCTGGTGACGTCATGACACCCGGGGAAGAAAAGAGCCTGCAAATAAGATCGAATAAAACGGGCACTGATGTGACCGAGTTGATCGCCTTGGCCGCAAAAAACACTGTACTCAAGCGATGGGTAAAGCCTGAAGAAGTTGCGCAGGCCGTGCTTTTCCTCGAGCATTGCACCGCAATGACTGGAACGATATTGAACCTGAGTGCTGGCGCAACCATTCATTGATTATCTGGATAATAGTGATTTTATATGTGGAGATACCGTACCGATTTCATAGCCGTTACATAATACGTCGTTACGGATCGTTTTATGGTATTTGCCGTTCTTGAAATGCAGCGCAATACCGTCATCTACAGCATAGGCGGGGTGAATGCCCTTATGGCGAATAAATTCAACAAAGGATACCTCTCGTCCTGCTTCTGAATTGAAGTGTGGGCAAATCGCTCCGGGGAGCAAACCCAGGCCGCTGATCAAGGCGAAAGCTCCCCCTGAATCAGAGTGGCCATAGTCGAACCAGCAAATTGCTCCGGCACTGACGCCACACAAAACTTTACCCTTTGCCCATGCCTCCTTCAAAAGGCTGATTACGCCAAATTCGCGCCAAATAGCCAACATCGCACGCGTATTGCCGCCAGCGACATAAATTATGTCAGCTTGGTCAATCAGCGATGAAATATATTCTCTGCGTGGGAAAGGTGGTGCAAAAAATGCCAACTGGGTGACAATACAACCTGCACTTTTATATTTGCCAATGAATTCGGTAGTTTTGATTGGTTCATCACCATTGGCTGTAGATATATAAAGGATCGTTGGGTTCACATTACCTGTTAGTGAGAGTATGTATTCGTCAATCGGCGTCATGAACTTCATTTCTTCAGTGGACTCACCGCCAATGACAATAATGTTCTGATTTGTCTTTGTCATGCCATTATCCTGTATTCAATGTTTTATATATAACCTTTGGCTATTGCGTGGGCAATAGCTTGTGCCCTGTTGGTTGTGCCTAGTTTCTTTTGTATTGTTTTGTGATGGAAATTTACTGAGTCTTGCGAAAGATCGAGAATTATTGCGATTTCTTCTGAGGTTTTGCCATCTGCACCCCACAGCAGTATCTCTTTCTCTCTTGGCGACAAAGCTGCTATTTGTGAGGTGGCATTGTTTGACTTGAATAGTTTTTTGTGGATTTCTTTGGTTATGGTTTTTATTAGTGCGCGTGATGCTTTCAACTCGGGTAGGTCGATTTCATAGTGTGTCCTAGCTAATAAAAAATGCTCTAAAATTCCTTCTGCTTTTTGAGTTGATTGAGTTATGAAAAAAATCGAATCATTTAGATTTGTCGCATCTGAAGATTCTTGGGTTTGTGTTTGGTTTAAAATTGATAAGTGTTCCGAGTCAATTTTAAAGTGCCCTGTGGTTCTATGTAATATTTATCTATTAAGGAGGCGTGATGTTTCAAAAGGATAGTTGCCGTAAATGTACGTTTTATGGTTTGTAAAAGGCGTCGGGTGTTGAATACTATAGGAGAAATAATCAAAGCCCATTTCTTTTGTTATTTTAAGACATGTGGTCCATAGGTTTTCTATTGTTTCGCTTTTAGAGATAATGGTGCGAAGGTAATCTTTTCGGAAAGGTAGATCAGTACGATTCATGATAGCCCCCTTGGCAGTTTTAATGTTCCATGTCAAAGGGCTACTATTCACGGTTATAGAGGACTTGTGAAGTCGGATTAGTCCTACGTTTTCATTCCGTTTTCCCTTTATTGCGAGAGATACGTCCTACAAAATTCTTGCCTAATTCAACTTTTACGGGCTGGAGAGAGTAGAATTTCCATGGTATTTCCATTCAAGGCTACCCGTTGACGTCTGACGCTGTGCTCCCAATCTTTTCTGAAGTTAGGTTCTGTAGGAAAACCTTTGAACACCGAATGGGGGACTGGGCGTCGGCTGATGGTCGGGCTGGATCGCTTTGTGCCCCATGAACACCAGAGGAGCGGAAGGAGAGGGCCCGAGGTGCAACGGATCAACCGGGTCTGGCTGTTTGTCTTGGCCATCACCCTGCACAACCTGCCTGAGGGCATGGCCATCGGCGTCAGCTTCGCCGACGGCGACATGACAGTGGGGCTGCCGCTGACGACGGCAATTGCGCTGCAGGACATCCCCGAAGGTCTTGCCATCGCACTGGCGCTGCGGGTGACCGGTATCTCGGCGCTGCGTGCTGCCCTGGTGGCGGTCGGTTCCGGCTTGATGGAACCCTTGGGCGCCGTGATCGGCCTTGGTGTTTCTTCCGGGTTTGCGCTGGGCTATCCGATCGCCTTGGGTCTGGCGGCCGGCGCAATGATTTTCGTCGTCTCCCATGAAGTGATTCCCGAGACGCACCGCAACGGCCATGAAACACCCGCCACGCTGGGATTGATGCTGGGGTTTGGCGTCATGATGTTTCTGGATACTGCCTTGGGTTAGTGGCTCGACATCCGCCATCGCATACACGGGGACTCATCCCCAGCAACGGCAATCCCACAAGGGTGAACGCCACTCCCAGCATTGCACTGCTGCTCAACGGATCGCCGAACTGCAGCCAGGCCCAGATCATGGTCACCGGCGGTGTCAGGAACAGTGCGCCACTGATGCGCTGAATGCTGAACCGCTGCAGGCACAGCCAGTAGAAACCGTAACCACCGAGCGTCGCAAAGACCACCAGCCACACCACGCCCACTGCATAGCCTTTACTCACCGGCGGCCTCATTTCACCTTCAAGGCCCGCCAGCACGGCAAACACCGGGACCACTGCACAGACCTGAATGAACAACGCAGTCAGGGCCGACATCGACGCCCCGGGCCGCGCTTTCTGGTACAGCGTAGCCGCCGCCAGGGAGAGGACTGCCAGCAGTGGCAGGCTATAAACCCGGAGGTCAGCGGCGTCCCATTCGACACTCGCACCGCTGGCCACCAGCATGCCCGTCAGACACAGCGCCAGCCCCAACCACTGCCAGCCACGCGTGCGCTGACCGGGCACGCTACCGGCCAACACCACAATCGTCAGTGGCAACAGATTGGCGATAAGTGAGGCCGTGCCTGGCGCTACTCCCAGCTGGATGGAGGTGGCGATCGGTCCGATGTAGCCGCCGATCGCGAACAGCCCCAGCAGCCCTTGATGCATCAGGTCGCGGCCGCGCAAGGCGCGCAAACCCTTCCAGGCGAAGGGCAGCAACACAGCTGCGGCCAGGATGAAACGCCATAACGTGGCCAGGTAAACGCTGCCCTGATCGGCCACGTATCGGTAGCCGATAAAACCGGAACTCCAGCTGACGACCATGGCCAACAACAGCAAGCCGCTGGTCAACAGCGAAAAGCGGGGGTGTATGACGTTCATCGAATGGCACCTGACAGTGGGCTGACTTCGATGGTATGAATGAACAGGTGATGCAATCAAACGATACGATCAGCACCATTGATGCAGGAAATCTGAACCATGGCCGAGACCATTGATATTGAACTGCTGCGGACCTTTCATGCCATCGTGCGCTTCGGGCAGTTCCTTGCGGCCTCGAGCTTTTTGAACAAAAGCCCGTCGGCGGTCAGTCTGCATGTTCGGCGCCTGGAAGCCTTGGCGGGGGGGCGCTTGCTGGAGCGTGATAACCAGACCGTCAACCTGACTCCGCTGGGCCGCCGCTTCGCCCTGCAAAGCGCCGAACTCTTGTTGCTCCACGATCGAATGCTCGCCAGCTTCACCGCACCGGTGGCCAGTGGCCGAGTCAGGCTGGGCATTTCCGAGGAATACGCTGGCGCGGTACTGGCCTGTACTTTGCCGCACCTGACGGCGGATTTTCCTTACATTGAACTGGAGGTCGAAACCGGTGCCAGTGGGCGCTTGAACGCCCGCCTGCAGAGCGGGCAACTGGATATGGCGTTGCTGGTGGAGCCGGTTGATGTTGCTCCGCCCGATACACGCTGCATAAAGACCTTGGGCATCACTCAGCCTGTCTGGGTGGCCGCCCACGACTACCGGCTGGATCTCGCCAGACCGGTGCCTTTGGCTTTGCACGGCAAGGGCTGCCCCTATCGAAGTGTGGCTGTCGACGCACTGACCCAACTGGGCCGGCGCTGGCGGGTGGTCATCATGAGCGCCGGGGTCACCGCACTGGAAACCGCCATCGAGGGCGGATTGGCCGTCG
>DQGF01000604.1:5086-6220 GCA_003525045.1 Pseudomonas sp.
GAAACCGCCATTGAGGCCGGATTGGCCGTCGGCATCGTCGACCGCGCTCAAGTGCGGCCAGGCATGCGCGTGTTGACCGTTGCAGACGGGTTGCCTGAACTGCCCGTGCATGAACTGCGACTGATGCTGGCCCCGGGGAAATTGAGTGAAGCGGGTGAGGTGTTAGTGGGACTGATCGGACACGGCTTCCAGCTCTGACGCGTTTGAATCAGGCTTTTCCAGGAACAGGAAAGCAGCAATCCCGAGAACCTCACCGAGCAATCGGTTCGGTACGTCAGCTCGACTGAGCGGGATTCACCCGGTCGATGCAACGATTCCCACGCCAAGGCCTCATATAAAGACGAGCGGAGCCATTGGTACAGATGCAATGGCCGATTGCGGTTCCACCCCGACAATAGGTAATTGTTTATATGACGGCTGCTGAAAAGAACCAAGTGACCTGGCTGGTCGAGCAATCCATGCTGCATGCCGCAAGGCAGCGGGCCAAGCTCTATTCCGGGCAAGGCCGAATGTGGCAACAGCCTTATGCCCACACGCGGCCTCGTGATGCTTCGGCCCTGGCGTCGGTGTGGTTCACTGCGTACCCAGCTTCCATCATCACCCGGGAAGATGGCACCGTACTCGAAGCGCTCGGAGATGAAACCCTGTGGCACGCGCTGTCGAAAATCGGTATCCAGGGGATTCACAATGGCCCACTGAAAAGGTCTGGCGGCCTGAAGGGGGGCGAATTCACCCCGACGATCGACGGCAATTTTGACCGGATCAGCTTCGATATCGACCCGCAACTGGGCACCGACGCCCAGCTTCACGCGCTGACCCGCATGGCTGCCGCACACAATGCGGTCATCATCGATGACGTCATTCCCTCGCACACCGGCAAAGGCGCGGATTTCCGTCTGGCCGAAATGGCGTATGAGGATTATCCGGGGCTCTACCACATGGTGGAAATCCGCGAAGAGGACTGGCCGCTGCTGCCGGAGATTGCCGAGGGGCGCGATGCGCAGAACCTCAGCCCACCACAGGTAGACATTCTGCGGGACAAGCATTACATCGTCGGCCAATTGCAGCGGGTGATCTTCTTCGAACCCGGGGTCAAGGAAACCGACTGGAGCGCGACGCCGGTGGTGGTGGGCG
>DQGF01000604.1:6518-11508 GCA_003525045.1 Pseudomonas sp.
GGTGGTGGGCGTCGACGGCAAGCCGCGACGCTGGGTCTACCTGCATTACTTCAAGGAGGGGCAACCTTCGTTGAACTGGCTGGACCCGACCTTCGCCGCGCAGCAGATGATCATCGGCGATGCGTTGCATGCGATCGATGTCATGGGCGCGAAGATTCTGCGCCTGGACGCCAACGGCTTCCTCGGCGTCGAGCGCAAGCTGGATGGCACCGCCTGGTCCGAGAGCCATCCGTTGTCGATCACCGGCAACCAGTTGCTCGGTGGTGCAATTCGCAAGGCGGGCGGTTTCAGTTTTCAGGAATTGAACCTGACGGTCGACGACATTGCCTCCATGTCCCACGGTGGGGCGGACCTGTCGTACGATTTCATCACCCGACCGGCGTACCAGCATGCGTTGCTGATGGGCGATACCGAATTTTTGCGCTTGATGCTGCGCCAGATGCACACCCTGGGCATCGATCCGGGCTCGCTGATCCATGCCTTGCAGAACCATGACGAACTGACCCTGGAACTGGTGCATTTCTGGACCCTGCACGCCCACGACACCTTCCTCTATCAGGGCCAGACCTTTCCCGGCAACATCTTGCGCGAGCACATCCGCGAGCAGATGTACGAACGCCTGGCCGGGGAACACGCCCCCTATAACCTGAAATTCGTCACCAACGGCGTGTCCTGCACCACCGCCAGCATCATCACCGCGGCGCTCGGGATTCGCGACCTCGATGCGATCACCCCGGCGGACATTCAGCAGATACGCCAGGTCCATTTGCTGTTGGTGATGTACAACGCCATGCAACCCGGTGTGTTTGCATTGTCTGGCTGGGACCTGGTTGGTGCGTTGCCATTGCCGGCCGAGCAGGTCGCGGATTTGATGCTCGACGGTGATACGCGCTGGATTCATCGCGGTGCCTACGATCTGGTCGATCTGAACCCGGATGCGCCGCTTTCGGCGGGCCAGATGCCACGCTCGAAAACCTTGTACGGCAGCCTGATCAGTCAATTGGAAGACCCGGATTCGTTCGCCTCGCAGCTGCAGAAAATTCTCGCGGCGCGCCGCGCCTACGATATCGCCGCCAGTCGCCAGATCCTGGTGCCGGATGTCGAGCATCCGGGACTGCTGATCATGGTTCACGAATTGCCGGCCGGCAAAGGCACGCAAATCACCGCGCTGAACTTCGGCTCGACACCGATCACCGAAACCCTGCATCTGCCCAATATTGCCCCGGGGCCGGTGGTCGACATCATCAATGAGCGGGTCGAAGGCGATCTCACCCCTGAGGGCGAGTTCACCATCACCCTCGATGCCTATGAAGGACTGGCGTTGCGGGTGGTCAGTAGTTCGCCGATGATCTAGGGATTGCAGTCCTTGCTGTTCATTTTTCCCGAATAAAAAAACGCCACTTGATTTTAAAGTGGCGTTTTTTTGTTTGTGCATCGGGTTCGGCAATGCTCGACTCGCCGGCGACCCGGTTGGTGCGCGAAGCCTTAATCAATCCCCGTTAGTCGCCGCGAATAGCTGGTGATGCCATCCGTGCACTTTTATAAAGCCTGACGCATCCCGCTGCACTATGCGAAGGCAAAACTCCGGATGTTATCCGTTAGCCCTCCATCGCCAGGCGCCTGACACGCGGGCCTAAAGCGATGTCTGCCCGCTCTGGCACAAACGCTGCATAGTACTTAACAGGCCCGCCGCATACAGTCGAGTGGGCAGCCCCCTCGGTCAACGACGATCGATTCGTGGGCAACATCGGTGGATCAGGCATAGACGTCTGGATTCAACACCGCAAAAGAACAGGCAAAGACGCCTGGAACCGCAAGGTTTCAGGCGTTTTTTTTTGCTTTTTGAACCGTGATGGGCTTAGCCGGGTGCTACTTATGAATTCCAATGTTGCCGCGTTGAACAAACTGCAAACGCTGATCGTGATCGGCAATGGCATGGTCGGACATCATTGTGTCGAACAGCTGATCGAGCGCGGTGCCCTCGAGCACTATCGGTTGCACGTCTTCAGCGAGGAGCCGATGCGTGCCTACGACCGCGTGCACCTTTCCGAGTATTTCACCGGCCGCGATGCCGAGTCGCTGGCGCTGTCGGATGCGTCGCTGTACCAGACCCCGGGCGTCACGTTGCACCTGGGGGTGCCGGTGCTGGAAATCGACCGCGCCCGGCGCCAGGTGATTACGGCGCAGGGTTGCGTATCCTACGACAAGCTTGTGCTGGCGACTGGGTCCTATCCCTTCGTGCCGCCGATCGAAGGCGCCGAGGGCGACTCGCGCCTGGTCTACCGCACCCTTGAAGACCTCGACGCGATCCGTGCCGCGGCGGCCAATGCCCGGCGCGGCGTGGTGGTCGGCGGTGGCCTGCTCGGCCTTGAAGCCGCCAACGCCCTGAAAAGCCTGGGCCTGGAAGCGCACGTGGTGGAATTCGCCCCGCGCCTGATGCCGGTGCAGCTGGACGAGATGGGTGGCCTGGCGCTCAAGTCGCAAATCGAAAGGCTGGGCGTCGGTGTGCACCTGTCCCGCGCCACCCAATCGATCACTGCGGGTCAGGACTACCGCTACCGCATGAACTTTGCCAACGACGAATTCCTTGAAACCGACCTGGTGGTGTTCTCCGCCGGTATCCGTGCGCAAGATGCGCTGGCCCGTCAATGTGCGCTGGACATCGGCCCGCGCGGTGGCGTGGTGATTGACGATGATTGCCTGAGCATCGATCCGAACATCTACGCCATCGGCGAGTGCGCCTCCTGGAACGGCAGCCTGTTCGGCCTGGTTGCGCCGGGCTACCAGATGGCGCGCAGCGTCGCGGCTCGGCTGTGCCATGCGGTCGCCGAGCCGTTCACCGGTGCCGACATGTCGACCAAGCTCAAACTGCTGGGGGTCGATGTCGGCTCCATCGGCGACGCCCACGGCAACACCCCGGGCGCGCGCAGCTATCAATTCATCGACGAAACCAGCGCCAGCTATCGCCGCCTGGTGGTGGATGCCACGGGCAAGCACGTGCTCGGTGCGGTGCTGGTCGGTGACAACAGCTATTACGACACCCTGCTGCAATACATGCAGAACGCCATTGCCTTGCCGGCGGAACCCGCCAGCCTGATTCTGCCGTCGTCCGATGGCGCGCCGACCCTGGGCCCGGGCGCGTTGCCCGAGTCGGCCACGGTGTGCTCCTGCCATAACGTCACCAAGGGTTCCATTTGCTCGGCCATCGACGGTGGCTGCACCGACCTCGGCCTGCTCAAGGCGCAGACCAAGGCCTGCACCGGCTGCGGCGGGTGCGCCGGGCTGCTCAAGCAGGTGTTCGAGCATGAATTGATTGCCCGTGGCGTCAGTGTCGACAAGAGCCTGTGCGAACACTTCGCCTATACCCGTCAGGAACTGTATGCACTGGTGCGGGTAGAGGGGGTGATCACCTTCGAAGAACTGCTGGCCAAGCATGGCCGTGGCCACACCGGTTGCGATGTGTGCAAGCCGGCGGTGGGTTCGATCCTCGCTTCGTGCTGGAATCAGCCGATCATGGACGCCTCGCTGGTGCCCCTGCAGGACACCAACGACACCTTCATGGCCAACATGCAGAAGAACGGTACCTATTCAGTCGTGCCGCGTATCCCCGGCGGCGAAATCACCGCCGACAAACTGATCGCGATTGGCGTGGTGGCGAAGAAATACGACCTCTACACCAAAATCACCGGCGGCCAGCGGATCGACCTGTTCGGCGCGCAGTTGCACGAATTGCCCGACATCTGGGCCGAGCTGATTGAAGCCGGTTTCGAAACTGGCCACGCCTACGGCAAATCGACCCGCACGGTGAAGTCCTGCGTCGGCAGTACCTGGTGCCGTTATGGCGTGCAGGACAGTGTGCAAATGGCCCTGACCATCGAAGATCGCTACAAGGGTCTGCGCTCGCCGCACAAGCTCAAGTTCGCCGTCTCCGGGTGCACCCGTGAATGCGCCGAGGCGCAAAGCAAAGACGTCGGCGTGATCGCCACCGAGAAAGGCTGGAACCTCTACGTGGCCGGTAACGGCGGCATGCGCCCGCGCCACGCCGAGCTGTTCGCCACCGACCTCGACGATGCGACCCTGATCCGCTACATCGACCGCTTCCTGATGTTCTACATCCGCACCGCCGACAAACTGCAGCGCACCTCGGTCTGGCGTGAAAGCCTGGAAGGCGGCCTCGATTACCTTAAGGACGTGATCATCAACGACAGCCTCGGCCTTGGCGCCGAACTTGAGTCGCAGATGCAATTGGTGGTCAACCGTTATGAATGCGAATGGGCCAATGCCCTCAAGGACCCGGAAAAACTCAAGCGCTTCCGCACCTTCGTCAACGATAAACGCCCCGACCCGGACATCCACTTTGTCCAGGAACGCGGTCAACGGCGCCCGATCATGGCCGCCGAACTCAACCTTATCCCGGTTACCGAGGAGATTGCCTGATGAGCCAGTCCAATACCCAACGCATCGAATCCCTGGCCAACACCGATGTCTGGCAAACGGTGTGCGAGCAGCAGGATCTGGTCAGCAACTCCGGCGTAGTCGTCTGGCTCGACGGCGCCCAAGTGGCGCTGTTCTACCTGCCGAGCGTGCACGGCAAGACCCTGTACGCCATCGACAACCATGACCCGCAATCGGGGGCGAATGTCATCGGCCGCGGCTTGGTCGGCAGCATCAAGGGCGACCTGGTCGTTGCCTCGCCGATCTACAAGCAGCACTTTCGTCTGGAGGACGGCAGTTGCCTGGAGTACCCGCAGCAGCGTCTGCGGGTCTGGCCGGTGCGGTTGAATGGCGGCGTGGTGGAAGTGGGGGTGGCCTGATGCCACGCTCCTTCGGGTCAGGGCGCAAAAGTACCGGCTGATCCGCTCGGCGGTGAGTTGAATCCGCAACTTCTGTGGCAGTTGAAATCAGGTGCGGATGACCGTGTAAGGGCCAGCGGCGGGTGAACCGGACGCGGTTTGTCAAACACAGCAATCCCCTGTAGGAGCGAGCTTGC
>DQGF01000295.1:0-16977 GCA_003525045.1 Pseudomonas sp.
GCTTGCCCGCGAAGAGGCCCTTACAAATGATGAAAGTTCTGAAAGCCAACTTTCAATCGTTAGCCTGCTTCCTTTTATCCCCCGCCCGCGCCATGATGCAAATCTCCCACCGCCGCCCGCGAACGAGCCCTCAATGTCTGTGCAGCAATTGCCCACGCAAAGCTCCATGGCGATCACCCTGCAGATCGTTTCCATTGTTATCTATACCTTTATTGCCTTCCTGTGCATCGGCCTGCCGATCGCGGTGTTGCCGGGTTATGTCCACGAACAGCTGGGCTTCAGCGCCGTCGTGGCGGGATTGACCATCGGCTGCCAGTATCTCGCCACCCTGCTCAGCCGCCCCATGGCCGGGCGCATGTCAGACAATATCGGCACCAAACGGGCGATTGTGTACGGGCTATCGGGGATTGTGTTGAGCGGCGTGCTGACATTGATTTCAACGCTGCTGCAAAGTTTTCCCCTGCCGAGCCTGTTAATCCTGATTGCCGGCCGCTTGTTGCTGGGGATCGCCCAGGGTCTTATCGGCGTCGGCACCATCAGCTGGTGCATGGGCCAGGTGGGCGCTGAACATACCGCACGTTCGATTTCCTGGAATGGCATTGCGTCCTACGGTGCCATCGCCATTGGTGCGCCGCTGGGGGTGGTGATGGTCGGAGAGCTGGGGTTCGCCAGCCTGGGCATCGCGCTGTCGCTACTGGCGCTGGCGGCGTTGCTGCTGATCCGCAACAAACCCTCGGTGCCGGTGATCCGCGGCGAGCGTCTGTCGTTCCGGGCGGTGTTCGGACGCATTGCGCCCTTCGGTGCGAGCTTGAGCCTGGCCTCCATCGGTTACGGCACCCTGACAACGTTTATCACCCTGTATTACGTCAGCCGCGGCTGGGCCGGCGCGGCTTACTGCCTGACGGTGTTCGGCGTCTGTTTCATTGTGGCGCGGCTGTTGTTCATTTCCAGCATCAGCCGCTTCGGCGGATTCACTTCGGCCATTGCCTGCATGAGCATTGAAACGCTCGGCCTGGTGCTGCTGTGGCTCGCGCCCTCGACCTTTTATGCGTTGATCGGCGCGGGGCTGGCCGGCTTTGGCTTGTCGCTGGTGTACCCGGCGCTGGGTGTCGAGGCGATCAAGCAGGTGCCCAATTCCAGCCGCGGCGCGGGGTTGAGTGCCTATGCGGTGTTTTTCGATCTGGCGCTGGCGATTGCCGGGCCATTGATGGGCGCGATCGCCTTGAACCTGGGGTATTCGTGGATTTTCTTTAGCGCGGCGCTGTTGTCGGTGACTGGACTCGGTTTGACCCTGTTACTCAAACGCCGCGCAATGGCCTGATAGCCACGTCTCCTGTAGGAGCTGGCTTGCCAGCGAATGGTCTTTAGTCTTGCGGTGAGTCAAAGGACGCCTTCGCTGGCAAGCCAGCTTCTACAGGGGCGGCGCGAACCTTATTGATCGGCGGTTTGCATGCCGGCCCTGTTCGGCTTGCCCAAGACATGGGAGAAAAACCGCCCCGCTTCTGAAATCATCGTGCGGTGAATGTCTTCGCGATCAACCCCATCGGCATCGGTGCACAACGCGGGCATTGCGATAATCTGCTCTTCGTTGCACGGCGCCATGAACACGAAATGCCCAGCCCCGGCCAGTAACTTGAAGTCCGGCGCGATCGGCAGTTTGCGCGCCAGCGCTGCGGCGTTCTTGTCGAATGCCACCAGTTTGTCGCCGTCGCCGCTGTACAGCAGCACCGGCACGTGCACGTCGGCCAGGGTATGGCGACCGAACTTCAGGCTCAACGGCGCCATCAGCAGCAAGGCATGAACCCGAGGGTCAGCCACCGGTTGCAGGTCATCACGATCAACGATCAATTCGCCTTGAGTGTTGCAGGCATCGCGATCATCCGGACGCTCCCGGCAGTAGCGGCGCAGACGGTCCAGGTCAGGCGTCGCGCCGGACAGGATCAGCGCCGTCTCCCCGCCCGCCGAGTAACCGATCACGCCGACCTGATCGGCGTTGACGAAGGGCGCGAGCATGCGGTCGCCGAGGGTCGCGGTAATGGCTTCGGAAATCTGGATCGGCCGGCCGTACAGATTGCTCAAGGTACCCAGGCGGCTGTGGTCCCTGGAGTTGTCGCCGGGATGGATCACCGCCACCACGACAAACCCTTTGCGCGCCAGCGAGGTGGCGAGATCGTGCAGGGCCAGCGGGGTTCCGGTGTTGCCATGGGACAGCATCAGCATCGGGAAACGACCGATGGCGACGCGGGTGTCTTCGCCGGCTTCGACCGTGTAGCCCTCGAGTCTGCTGGTGTGTTCCTTGTCGCTGGAAGGATAGAAGGCGATGGCGTGCATCGGCTGCAGATCCAGCGGGTCGAGAAAGCTCATCTCATGGAAACCGACGCTCCAGTGAGGATGGGGCGCAGGCGCGGCGTGCACTGAGTTCAGGCTGCTAAGCAGGCAAATCAGTAAGGTTGCACAAAGACGCACCATAGGAGGCTCCACCTAGCTGCTGAGCGGGGACGTTAACCCTCGTCTGCATAACCCGGGCCACAATATGAAATAGCCAGAAACAAAAAACTCCGTATCTGGCACTTGCGTGATAAGAATACAGAGTTTTCTGGGTGTTGCCTGAGCTGTTTGACGTCTTTACGCAAGCCTTACGCAGCGACGAACAACTGCTCGCTGATTTGCGTTTGGGCGTCGCTCATGGCTTTGGTACGCACTTCATCACCGTAAGCCAGGCCATGGGCGCGGACGAACTCGATGTCGGTAATACCGAGGAAACCAAACATCACCTTCAAATACTCTTCGTGAGCAACGCCAGTGGCCTGACCGACATGCAGACCGCCGGAAGTCGAAACGATCACCACTTTCTTGTTACCGCACAGGCCTTCAGGGCCGGCTTCGGTGTAGCGGAAGGTCTGACCGGCAACGGCGATCCGGTCGATCCAGGCCTTGAGTTGGGTCGGGATGGTGAAGTTGTACATCGGAGCGGCAATCACCACGGCATCGGCAGCGAGGAATTCAGCCAGAGCCTGGGCACTCAGCTTGGCTTCGTGCTGTTGCGCGGCGTTGCGCAGTTCCGCAGTCGTACCGGCAGCGACCAGGGTGGTGGCGGAGAAATGGCTGATGGCATCGTTTGCCAGGTCGCGGTAAGTCACCACGGCACTCGGCTCGGCGGTTTGCCAGGCTTTGACGACTTCGCTGCTCAGCTGACGGGAAGCCGAGTTGTCACCAAGAATGCTCGAATCGATATGCAGTAATTTCATGTGGGATCTCCAAGTGTGGACCGCTCATGGCGATCTGATGGAGACAATCCTACAGGCGAAACCAATAGCTGATTAGATGGCAACAATGCGATAGTTCGTCCCACTGATAGAACAATCGAGCAGACACCATGCAAGACCTCAATGATCTCTACTATTTCGCCAAGGTGGTCGAAGCCGGTGGCTTCGCGGCGGCCGGGCGTTTGCTCGGAATTCCAAAATCGCGGCTGTCGCGACGGATTGCCGAGCTGGAAGAACGCCTGGGCGCTCGCCTGCTGCAACGCACCACGCGCCAACTCAAGCTGACCGCCGTGGGCGAGCGTTACCTGCGACACTGTCAGGCGATGTTGCTGGAAGCGGAGATGGCCGATGAGGCGGTGGCCAGCATGTCCAGCGAACCGCGCGGGCGTTTGCGGGTGTCTTGTCCGGTGGGGTTGGCTCACGAAATTCTACCGACCGTGATCAGCGATTTCCTTGAGAAGTTTCCTCAGGTTCAACTTGAGGTCATGCTGCTCAATCGCCGGGTCGACCTGGTGACCGAGGGCGTCGACGTCGCCCTGCGCGTACGGGAGTTGGGCGACGAAGACCCGTTGCTGGTCACTCGACGCCTGCGTCAGGCGCAAATGGCGATGGTCGCCAGCCCGGCGTTCCTGCACGGACGTGAGATCGGCCACCCCGAAGACCTGAAAAACCTGCCGGTGCTCGGCGCACTGGAGGCCGATCGCATGGTGCACATTCGCATGCTCGATCAACAGGGCAAAAGCGTTGACCTGACCCTCGAAGCGCGATTGGGTATCGACGATTTCATCGTGCGCAAGGCCTGCACCCTGGCGGGTCAGGGTTTTACCCTGTTGCCGATGATGTATTGCGAGCAGGAGCTGGAAGACGGTTCACTGGTGCAGTTGCTGCCTGACTGGTCATTGCCTGGCGGCTGGCTGCAAGCGGTCTACCCTCATCGGCGCGGGGTGATGCCGGCGGTGCGCGCCTGGATCGACCATCTGATCGAATCATTCAACGCCTGTGGGGAACGATTGCTATGAAGGCCGCACGTATGAGCGAAGAGGACGTCGCGACATTCTGCCTGGCATTGCCCGGCGCGCGGGAAGACTACAAGTGGGGTGGCGTGCGGGTGTTTTCGATTGCCGGGAACAAGATGTTCGCCCTGCAAAACCTGCGTGGCGCTTCCCTGGCGTTCAAGGTCGACAAGGACTTGTTTCTCGGCCATTGCGACCGTCCGGGAATTCATCCGGCACCTTATCTGGCGCGGGCGCAGTGGATCATCATGGCCACGCCCTACCCGCTCGGCGCCGAGGAGCTGCAAGGCTTGTTGCAACGTTCCCACCAACTGGTGGTGCGCAAGTTGCCCAAGCGCGCCCAGGTCGGCCTGCTCCTTTAAAGCAGCGCGAAAAGATGTGCGCCAAGGAACAACTGATCGATCCAGAACACTTGGTGCAACAGCACGATCATCCAGAACAGCAACTGAAACGAAAGCTTGCGCGTCTTGTGCCGAAACACCTGCTGGGCCAGCAAGGCGCCTGGCCAGCCACCGGCGAGTTCCACCGCATGCAGCACGTTCTCCGGGGTGCGCCAGCTATCGAGGCGCGCCTTGCGCTTGTCGCTCCAGTACAGCAAGAACGCTAGCACGCTGACGATGCCATAGGCCGCCAGGGGAATCAGCGAAATGCCCCCCAGCCACATCGACAGCGAACCCGACAGCGGCAGCGCGCACAGGATCGTAAACACCAGCAGTTTCAGCCGAGGATTGCGAATCTCGCCTCCGGACCGGTGTCCGGGGTTGTTGCGCGCGCTGGAGTCGTTCATGGCTGGACGGCGGTCCAGTCAACCCAACCGAACTGCCAGGTGGCGAGGATGACCAGGCCGAACGCGATTCGATACCAGGCGAACGCCGCGTAGCTGTGACTGCCGATGAACACGAGCAGGCCGCGCACGGCAATCATCGCGAAGATAAACGCCGTGACGAAACCGATGGCGAATACCGGAAAATCAGCCGGTACGAACAGGTCACGGTATTTGTAGCCCGAGTACACCGCCGCGCCGACCATGGTCGGCATCGCCAGGAAGAACGAGAACTCGGTGGCAGTCTTGCGCGACAAGCCGAACAGCAAACCGCCAATGATCGTCGAACCGGAGCGCGAGGTGCCCGGAATCATGGCCAGGCACTGGGCAAAGCCAATTTTCAGCGCGTCTTTCCAGGTGATTTCGTCGACGGTTTGGGCATGCACTTCATGCTGACGCTGTTCAGCCCACAGCATGACGATCCCGCCCACGACCAGCGCCGTGGCCACGGTGATTGGGTTGAACAGGTAATGGTGGATCAGGTCGGCGAAAATCACCCCCAATACCACGGCCGGCATAAAGGCGATCAGCAGGTTCGCGGTAAAGCGTCGAGCGCCTGGCTGGGTCGGCAAGCCGATGACCACGTCGAAAATCTTGCGGCGAAACTCCCACACCACCGCCAGGATCGCCCCGAGCTGGATGATGATGTTGAAGGCCATGGCTCGCTCACCCCCGAAGTTGAGCAGGTCGGCCACAATGATCTGGTGCCCGGTACTGGAAATGGGCAAAAACTCCGTCAGTCCCTCTACAACACCAAGTATCAATGCCTGAAAGGCGGTCCAAAGATCCATCAATCCCCCAAGAAGCGATGCGCCACGGCATGCCCCGTTAATTTTTTCTAGAATGCCGCTGTGATCAGCGCAGCTGAAGTCCCGCGCGCACAAGCTCCCCACAAAACCGTAAAAATTCCGTGAAAAATCAACTTGGACTCAGGTTTTTCCGCGCGGGCCGAAATCCTATCAGACAAGCCCGAATAACGCTGCCGCCTTTATAGGACTTGGTGCCTTCCTTGCCCTGCTTCTGGGTACAATCCGCCTCCTCTTCGACTTCCCCAAGGAACCTCAATGTCCGGGCTTGAACTGTTTGCCGCCATCCTCGGCGTCATTGCCGTCTGGTTGACGGTCAAACAGAACCCCTGGTGCTGGCCGATCGGTCTGGTCATGGTGCTGCTTTACAGCTGGATCTTTTTTGAAGTGAAGCTGTATTCGGACATGTTGCTGCAGGTGATCTATGCCGCCTTGCAGCTGTATGGCTGGTGGCAGTGGACGCGTGCGGGCGAAACCCATCAGGGGCGGCAGATCAGCCAGCTCGATGGTAAATCGATAACCTTCAGTCTTGTCGCTGGCGCGATTGGCAGTCTATTGCTCGGCGCGGCCATGGCGCACTGGACCGATGCCGCCCAACCCTGGCTCGATGCGGCGCTCACCGGTTTCAGCCTGGTGGCGCAAGTCTGGATGGCTCAGAAGCGCGTGCAATGCTGGCCACTGTGGATCACCCTGGACGTGATCTTTGTCGGGCTATTTGTCTACAAGGGGATGTACCTGACCGCCGGCCTCTACGCGCTGTTCGCCCTGATTGCCGTGCAAGGCTGGCGGGAATGGCGCGCCGACCCGGTATTGCGCACATGAAAGTCCTGGTGCTCACCGGCCCCGAATCCAGTGGCAAGAGCTGGCTGGCGGCCGAACTGCAAGCGCACTTCGGCGGCGTTCTGGTAGACGAATATGTCCGCTGGTTCATTGAGCAGAACCCGCGCGATACCTGCCTGGCCGACATTTCGCACATCGCCCGCGGACAACTGCAATGGGAGGACGAGGCTCGCGTCCGGCAGCCGCGGTTGCTGCTTCTCGACACTCACTTGCTGAGCAACATCCTCTGGAGCCAGACCCTGTTTGGTGATTGCCCGGCCTGGATCGAACAGGCGCTGCTGGCCAGGCAGTATGACTTGCACCTTTTGCTATCTCCCGAAAACGTCGATTGGACGGATGACGGCCAGCGTTGCCAGCCCGAACTGAGTCAACGCCAGGCGTTTTTCGATCAAACCCTCGTCTGGCTGGAGCAGCACCGACAACCGGTTCAGGTGCTGCAGGGCGATTGGGCAGCGCGCAGGGTTCAGGCCCTGAAAGCCGTTTTGCTGTTGCTCGATTCCTGACTCTTTTTTACGAGTCCAGACTCGGTATTCCCCTGTTTTGGGGGGAAAGTGTCCGTTTCTGAAACACTGTTCGAACCCCAAACTGGCGATTTGAACGGCTTCATAATCTTTACACCTCAGCTGTTAGGCACATGAAACACATTGCTGCCAACCATTGATCTAGAGCGTTGCAACCGGTTTGGCCGGATGCAGGCACTTTGTACTGTCTCAATTTTGTAACAGTGCCAACACGACCCTCTTCGACATAATTCGCAAGCTATTGAATTGCCACGACAATCAAAAAGCGGCACAGCTTTCGCTCTCTCCTTCATAACGCTGACTAGGGCCAGCTCGCAGAAGAAGGAATAGTTGCCATGGGAACTTTCAACAACGGAATAACCCACCTCCTGCTGGTCGGATTCGCCACCTCGATATTCAGCTTCAATGCTCAAGCTGAAGGCAATGGGATCATCGTGCTTCAACGTGAAGTTCAGCCGGTGCACATCGGCCGCGACGGAGGCAAGGACCCCAACCCGACTGTTGTCAATGTCAATCCTTCTGAACGAATCACCCAAAGCCTCAACAATACCGAGCTCAGCGATGGCGAATTCGCCAACGTCGCCAGCGGCTCATCCATTCGCAACAACAATCCCCAAAATGGCTCAGGCATGCAAGGCCTCAACGTAGTCACCAACCCCAACGGCATGCCTGGCATGAGAGCAGGTAATGCTGGCGGCAGTGGCAGCGCGATTTCGGGAACCATCAATCGGGCAATGACTTCAGGCATGGCCCCCCTGAGCAGACTGGCTGGAGGCCAATGACATGACTCGTTCCCTGATCGTACTTGCTCTGCTGGGCTGCACCAGCGCCATGGCTGATTCCGGTGTCCGCGTGGTGAACAACGCTGACATTAACGACTCCGGCACCCAGTACAAAGGTAACTTCAACGTCAACCAGGCGGCCGGTGATCAACAGCAACAAACCAACGTGCGTGCCATCGCCATCGGCACCAATGCGGGAGCGACGACCAAGGTCATCCAGGCAATCGACACGTCCGCCAACCCGTTGATGAACGCGAAGGCGACGATAAGTGGCACCTCTTTCAGCAATGGCAACGGTGTACTGGGCGTCAACCAGAGTGCCGGGGCCAACAACCAAATGGCCAACGCAATGCGCATCAGCATCAGTGCCGGAGCGCAAAGCGTCGACGATAACGCCCTTTCTCAACAGAACGTGGCGTTGCTACCAAACTCAGGAACAACTGGCATTCCAATCGGTAGTCGCCAGGTCGCTATCAGCGACCAGGCCTTCACCGGCAGCCGAGGAGTGATTCAGGTGAACCAGAGTGCCGGGGTGGGGAACCGAATGGCTAACACCCTGAGCATCCGGGTCTCAGACTGACCCCAACGCAGTGCAATTAGAAAGTAAACACTTATCCAACTAATAAGCACGGAGAAACACCATGAAACCTACAATGGCTCTCAAACCACTGGTTTTCGCACTGGCAGCAGTGATGGCAATCGCGGCACAAGCAGGCGGTCGCGATGATGATCGCGGTCATGGTCATGGCAATGGCCACGGGCACGGCAACGGGCATGATAGCGGCCCAAGCGTGGAAACACTCCTGTCACTCACCGCCGGTGCCGGGGCTGCTGTGCTGGACGTGCAAAACAGCAGTGGCAACAAAGCATACAACCAAGGCACTAAAAACGACGCTAAAGGCGACAACTCACTCAATGGTTCCAACGGCAACATGGGCGCCAACGTTGCAGCCGGTGACGGTAACCAGCAAGACAACGCCGCTGCACTGGCCACTGCCGACGAAAGCTTCATCTTCGGCACCGCAGCCGCCGTTTCATCCGCGACTCAATACAACACTGGCAACACTGCAAACAACTACTCCAGTGGCAACACGTCGACCCTCAACAACGCAGGCAACAACGGTTCCGGCAACATCGGCATCAACGTGGCTTCCGGCAGTTTCAACCAACAGAAAAACAACCTGGCCATCGCTGTATCGGGCGGCCGTGTAGCAACCGCGGCGGCTGCGGCCAACCAAAGCTCCACCGCGCTGACTGTCAACAACTATGGCACCCAGACTTACAAGACAGACGAGCTCAAAGGCACCTTTACCGCTGCGGGTGCGTTTGTGGCAGCCGGCAAAGCCGTGTCCAAAGAGGATGACCATCACGGCAACGGCCATGGTTATGGCAACGACAAAGGTGGTCGTGGCGGCCATGACGATGTCACCAAGTCTGATTTCGTCGCTGTCGGCGTATTCGGCCTGGCTGGCGTAACCACTCAACAACAACTGACTGCAGATGGCTGGAAAAACCCTGTGACCAACACCGCCACCATGTCGGGTTCGATGAACGGCTTCTCCGGCAACGGTGGCGCCAACGTATCGTCTGGTGTAGGCAACCAACAAAGCAACTCGCTGTCCATCGCTGCAGGCTGCAGTGCGTGCCTGTAATCGCGTTCGAAATGAAAGCCCCGGCAACGGGGCTTTTCCACAGTCCGCAAAGGCGTATCGATCATGCGTAAGACTGCCCTTTTCGCTCTTCTGTGCCTGTCTGGCCTGACTCAGGCTGCACAGATGCCAGTTGCCGCGCTGCCTGGCGGCGTGCTGGTCTATAAAGAGGTACAGAGTCTGCGTGAGCGCAAGTTCAGCGACATCGTCGAACAGAAAACCGACTTCAGTTGCGGCGCTGCCGCACTGGCGACGGTGTTACGCCAGGCCTATTGGCTCGACGTCAATGAGGAGCACATCATCAAAGGCATGCTGGTCAACGCTGACCAGGACCTTGTTCGTACCCAAGGTTTTTCCATGCTGGACATGAAGCGCTACATAGAAAGCATTGGCATGCGCGCCCGGGGCTACAAGATCCCATCTGAAAAGCTGGATGCAGTGACGATTCCGGTGGTGGTACTGATGGAAATTCGCGGCTACAAGCACTTCGTGGTGATGCAGCGGGCAGACAAGAAATGGGTCTATATCGGCGACCCGGTCCTCGGTCACAAACGCTACTCCCATGATGACTTCATCAAAGGCTGGAACGGCATTGTCTTCGCTATCGTAGGTCCCGGTTATGACAAAACCAATGCACTACGCAGTCCACCGGAACCCCTGACGGCCAAGAACAAGCTGGATAACTTCAATCCGGTCAAAGATGCTGAGTTGATGGATTTTGGTTTCATACAGAGCGACTTCTTTTAATCGCCAAAAGATGATAGTGGGGCAGGAGCTCCGGGAGCAGTAGATGAAAACCTCATACTGGCTGGCCGCTGCCTGTCTGGCAGCGAGCGCTTCAGGCTATGCCAACGGATTCAAACCCATCGAAATCAATGACCATGAGCTCGGCGAGCTGCGCGGTCGTTACGTCATGCCGGGACGGATCATCAGTTTCGGAGTTGTCATGAGCAGTACCTGGCGTAATGCCAGTGGCGATTTGATCGGGGCGGCCACTTCGATGCAGATTCAGGCAGCCACCCTAAAACCCGAATTCTACGTTTCAACCTTTAGCCAGTCCGGTGACGGCAGTACGCCCGGACAGGGCACCGGCAACGTCATTGGCGGCGCTGGCTTGAACAGCGCGCAAGGGATTACCCAAAGCGTGCGCGCCGCCGGCGACGGCAATACTGCCTACAACAACGTCGCAATCGACGTCAAAGAGGCCAGTCATGCCCCTGCCCTCAACCCGGGCCAAGGCCAGGTGTTGATGAGCGGACAAACCATTACCGGTAGCAATGCGGCCGGCAGTGTTGCCGTTTCCGCTACCGGCGGCGGCATCCAGATGGCCATTCAAGCCAACAACAACCAGGGCACGAGCATGCAGCAAGTGGCCCAGGGCGGCCTGCTGCAGAACACGCGGTTACTGGGCAGCAGCAATATGGTCAATAACCTGACTCAGCTTAATGTAGTGCTGAACAATAACGGCCCGAGCGCAGGTGCACTGGACTGCAACCTGACTCAACTTAACGCACTACGCAGTCTGGGATATTGAACTACGCTGAGTCTCGATCATTGGGCATTAAGGGACGGCTTATTTCATGTATCGATCAGTATCACTGCGCGCAGTTGTATGTTTGAGCACTTTATTCCCGGGGGCAATGTTGCAAGCAGCACCCGCTTCGGACGTAGAGATTCTGAAACAGGAGCTTCTGGAGCTGAAGCAACGATACGAAGTACAACAAAAAGCACTGGCGATCCTCGAACAACGGGTCCGCCAGGTCGAAGATCAACCGGCAGCACCACAACCTAAACGCCTGGCCAAGTCGCCAGCGGACCTCAAAGGCAATTCACAAGTCGCTACCGGTACGGGTGCCGCGGCGGCTTCAGGAGGCGCCGCCGGAGGGGGCGGCAGTTCGTACGGACAATCGCTGGCAGATGATTCACAGCCGGCACAAAGCGTTTCCAACCTGTACGACGAGGCCAGCGGATTCTTCGGCGGCGGCAAGTTCAGCCTCGAAACCGGGCTGACCTATTCCCGGTACGATACCCGCCAACTGATCCTCAACGGCTTCCTCGCGCTGGACTCGATCTTTCTGGGCAACATCAACCTGGACCGGATCAAGGCCGATACCTGGACGCTTGACCTCACCGGTCGCTATAACTTCAACAACCGCTGGCAGTTCGACCTGAACGTACCGGTGATCTACCGCGAATCGACCTATCAGTCCGGCGGCGGTAACGAGGGCTCCGCCGGTGTCACCACCGAAGATACCGTTACCAAGGATCCAACCATTGGCGACGTCAACTTCGGCATCGCCTACAAGTTCCTGGATGAGTCGGTCAATACCCCGGATGCCGTGGTTACCTTGCGTGTCAAGGCACCTACGGGCAAGGATCCGTTCGGCATCAAGTTGCGCCAGTCTGACGCCAACACCAACCTGTTCGTGCCTGACACCTTGCCGACCGGTAACGGCGTCTGGTCGATCAGCCCGGGCATCTCGCTGGTCAAGACCTTCGACCCGGCCGTGTTGTTCGGCAGCCTCTCCTACACCCACAACTTCGAGGATTCCTTCGACGACATCAGTTCTACCGTCAACCAGAAAACCCCGGGCAAGGTGCGTATCGGCGACAGCTTCCAGATCGGTGCCGGTATTGCGTTTGCATTGAACGAAAAGATGAGTATGTCGTTCTCGGTGTCTGACCTGGTGCAACGTAAAAGCAAGATCAAGGAAAATGGCGGGGATTGGCAATCGGTCACTTCAAGCGATGCCAACGCCGGTTACTTCAACGTCGGCATGACCATTGCGGCCACCGACAACCTGACCATCGTTCCCAATCTGTCCATCGGCATGACGGACGATGCGCCCGACTTTACCTTCAGCCTGAAATTCCCGTACTACTTCTGACCCGCCACAACAAAACCCCGCTGCGACTTCAATCGCAGCGGGGTTTTGTGGTTGTAGATCAAAAGAACGCAGGCTTCGGCAGCTCCAGGGTGAACGCCTTCTAATGTAGGCACTGCCGCAGGCTGCGATCTTCAGATCTTGCGTCTAGCGGATCTGGTGTTTGTGCAGCAATCGGTAAAAGGTCGGCCGCGACACGCCCAATACCCTGGCAGCGACGCTGAGATTGTCGCTGTGGCGGTTCAATACATCGCACAACGCCTGGCGCTCGGCGCGGGTCTTGTAGTCTTCAAGGGTGCCCATCGGTGCAGCGATCGCATGCTGGCTGATCAGTCCCAGGTCCCGCGCCTCGATCTGCCGTCCTTCAGCCAATACCAGCCCGCGGCGCACCCGGTTCGCCAGCTCACGAACATTGCCCGGCCAGTCATGCTTGCCCATGGCAATCAGCGCGTCTTCGCTGAAACTGCGAGGGCGGCGACCGGTTTCATGACTGTAGAAATGGGAAAAGTGATTGGCCAGCATCGACAGATCGCCGTGACGCTCGCGCAAGGGTGCGGTGACGACTTGCAATACGTTCAGCCTGTAGTACAAGTCTTCGCGAAAGCGTTTTTTCTCTATGGCGGCCTCAAGGTCGACGTGAGTCGCCGCCAATACCCGCACATCCACCGGAATCGGCTTGCTGCCGCCGACACGCTCGATGTGTTTTTCCTGCAGGAAACGCAGCAGATTGGCTTGCAGCTCCAGGGGCAGGTCACCGATTTCATCAAGAAACAGTGTTCCGCCGTTGGCTGCTTCGATCCGCCCGACCTTGCGTTGATGGGCGCCAGTAAAGGCACCCTTCTCGTGGCCAAACAGCTCGGACTGGATCAAGTGCTCGGGAATCGCGCCGCAATTGATGGCGACAAAGGGTTTGCTGTGTCGCTGGGACTGACGGTGCAGTGTGCGGGCGACCAGCTCTTTACCGGTGCCGCTTTCACCCCGAATCAATACCGGAGACTCGGTGGGTGCCAGTTTGCTCAGCAGCTTGCGCAGTTCGCGAATCGGCTTGCTGTCGCCGAGCAGCTCATGCTCAGGCTGATCAACGTGAACCGTACCCTGCCCGCGCAGGCGCGCCATGCCGAACGCCCGCCCCAGTGTCACCTGAACCCGGGACACATCGAACGGCAAGGTATGGAAATCGAAAAACCATTCGCAAACGAAGTCCCCGACATTCTGTAAGCGCAGGACTTCCTGGTTGAGTACGGCGATCCACTCGGCGCCGCTACGGCTGATCAGCTCCTTGACCGCCTCCGGTCGCTCGAGGTGAAAAGGCTGCAATCGCAACAGGCCGACGTCGCAGGTTTTGTCTGCGGCGTTTTCAAGGGTACAGCTGTCAACATCCCAACCCACAGAGCGTAAACCCGGTAATAAATGATGGCAGTCATCACAGGGGTCCACTACTAATAGACGTCGTAAGGCAGGCGCTTCGCTCATGACTGTTCCTTGGCGCCAAATATAGGAAATATTATTAAAAACAGTCATTTGGCGGCCTTGGCTGTAACATTAGCAAGATTTTGACGGGACCTTGTACCGTTTGACTATAGGATTGTTGTGTAAATCGTTATAAGAAGCCGCTTTGTTAGTTACCTAACGACTCCAACCTTTCATTCAGCTTTCAAATGCGTATGAAACTCGAACCCATGAAAGAAAGTTGAAATATCTTAAAATTGTATGTGACCCACCCCCGGGTTGCGGGCATCAGTACAAGTAACCAGCCGAGCGGTAAGCCCAACCGACGGCACATCACTTGATTGGGCATACAGAGAGAAACCCCCATGAACGCCCCGCTCCGTATCAACGAAGCACTTTTGATTGCCGACCGCGCATTTCAACCTTTTCAATGCGTGGCCTGGGCCCCACAGGACGGTAATGGCGAACTCAACCTTAGCGTTATCGACCGTACCAACACCCACATCGGTCGCAAGCGGATCCCAAGCAGTGCCTATACCGATCCCGCGCAACTTGAAAGCCTGCTTAATCAGGCACGTGCCGAGTTGAGCAAGGAAGGCTACACCCTGCAATCGTGGTCGATGCCACACTAAGCACGTTTGCGGGTTACTTCACAGTAACCCGCCCCTCCCCGATCATTAATAGCGCGCTTCCCGTGGCCATCTGCACTTCACGATGATCCATTTCGCACTTGTGCACGTCCATTTAATTGACAGGCTTGCCAGTGGTTCGAAAAGACACTGTTCTGGCACAAAGCGACCCTCCGCCTGTTAGTTCTCACTGTTGTGCATCTTTGCATTCAGGGATTGAATGATTTCCCTAATAAAGTCGCCACCCAACTTCTGGATAAGGACGACTCGCAAGGAGGTGCGTGCATGTCAATCCAGACCGCTTTTGCCTTGAATGCAACACTGAACGGCGCCGGAACACTCGACTTATCCTTTGCCGGAACCGGCACAACCCAAGTGTATTTCGCCGGCAGCACCTCAAGCATGGCCAACGGGGTCGCGATTGATTCACGCGGCAGGTTGCTGGTAGCGGCTAAGGTCGGAACGCCAGGCGGTAGCCGCTTCGGCCTGGCTCGCCTGCTGGAAGATGGCTCGGCCGACCTGGCATTCGGCATTCAAGGCAGCGTCATCGGCCAGTTCGAACTGGGCTACGAGGCCATGGCGGGCAAAGTCCACGTGTTGCCCGATGGGCAGATTTTGCTGGCCGGCCTGCACTACACCAATGCGCACCAGACCTTGCCCGCCCTGGCCCTGTTCGATCAGCAAGGCCGCCCGGTTCCAGGCTTTGGCGACAATGGTCGCTGCGTGGTGCGCCTGCCGGGCAATCTGTCCCTGGGCGCGCGCGACGCCTGGCTGCCCCCAGGTGTGCCAGGCACCGAAGCCTGTGATGTCTGCGTGCAGGAAGACGGTCGCATCCTGCTGTTGGCCAATCATCACTTCGAACTGGCCGATCATGTCGGCATGCTCATCCGGCTCGACGCCGACGGTTCGCTCGACAGCACGTTCAATGGTCGCGGCTTCGTAGTGATCAGGCACCTGCTGATGAACACCTGGATCGGCAGCCTGATGGTGCAACGAGACGGTCGGATTCTGGTCGGGGGCTCGATCAACTTCCCCCAGGAAGGCCTATTGGCCCGATATCACACCGACGGCCGGCTCGACGATTGTTTTGCCGTGGACGGCTTCATGAGTTTCAAGGCACAGGAGCGCAGTGCTCAGGTCAGCCAGATCATCCAGCAGGACAATGGCGACCTGCAGTGTTTTGGCAGCAGCCGCGACCCGATGCAGTGCCTGGCACTGAAAGTACACAGCAATGGCCGTCCGGACAGCCATTGCAATGGCGGCCACCCGCAACTGCTGGAAATCGGCCACAGTGGCTGCCAGTGGAGCGCCGCCCAGGCATTGCCGGATGGCTGCGTGCTGGTGGCGGGCGCAATGATCGGCGACGTCGAAGGCGATTTCATTCTGGCCCGCTACATGGCCGACGGTCAGCTCGATTGTCGCTTTGGCAACGGTACCGGCTGGGTTCGGACCCGCCTGGGGCGCAGCCTGGATACCGCCACTTCATTGGCCGTACAAACCGACGCAAGCATAGTCGTAGGGGGCTATTCGCTGGACGGCAACTATCGCGCCGTGGTCGCACGCTATCTGGGTTAACCGGAAGGATTTTTCCTACACTTGATCTTCCCTTGCACTTACGGCAAGTTGCGCGCTTCTTAATACAAGGAGTAGCCAATGTCCGGTTCAATGGCCCAAGCCTTCGCGCACAATTTTCTCGGGCATTCCCCCCGCTGGTACAAGGCGAGCATAGTCGGCTTCCTGATACTCAACGCCTTGGTGTTGTGGACGGTCGGCCCGGTGGCGGCAGGCTGGCTGCTGGTGCTGGAATTCATCTTCACCCTGGCCATGGCACTCAAGTGTTATCCGTTGATGCCCGGCGGCCTGCTGCTGGTCGAAGCGCTGCTGCTGAAGATGACCACGCCCCAGGCACTCTATGACGAACTGGTGCACAACTTCCCGGTGATCCTGCTGCTGATGTTCATGGTGGCCGGCATCTATTTCATGAAAGACCTGTTGTTGTTCCTGTTCTCGCGACTGCTGCTCGGGGTCCGCTCCAAAGCCATGCTGGCGCTGATGTTCTGCTTTCTGTCGGCGTTTCTGTCGGCGTTTCTCGATGCACTGACCGTAACGGCGGTGATCATCAGTGCGGCGGTGGGATTCTACTCGGTGTATCACCGCGTCGCCTCGGGCGACGATCCGCGGCAGGACAGCCCGATCGGTAACGACCAGAATTTGCCCAAACTGCATCACGCCGACCTCGAACAATTCCGCGCCTTTCTGCGCAGCCTGCTGATGCACGGCGCCGTGGGTACCGCGCTGGGCGGCGTCTGCACAT
>DQGF01000295.1:17291-17536 GCA_003525045.1 Pseudomonas sp.
GTCTGCACATTGGTCGGCGAGCCGCAGAACCTGCTGATCGGCCATGAGATGGGTTGGCACTTCGCTGAGTTTTTTCTGAAAATTGCCCCGGTGTCCTTGCCGGTACTGGTGGCGGGCCTGGTGACCTGCGTGTTGCTGGAGAAATTGCGCTGGTTCGGTTACGGCACGCTGCTGCCGGACAACGTACGTACGGTGCTGGCCAACTACGCCGCCGAAGACAACGCCGCACGCACCGCGCGCCAACG
>DQGF01000295.1:17842-18057 GCA_003525045.1 Pseudomonas sp.
GCCGCGCTGATCGTGCAAGGGCTGGCGGCGCTGATCCTGATTGCGGGGCTGGCGTTTCACATCGCCGAGGTCGGCCTGATCGGTCTGATGGTGATCGTGCTGATCACCTCATTCACCGGCATCACCGACGAACACCGCATCGGCAACGCGTTCAAGGACGCCATGCCGTTCACGGCGCTGCTGGTGGTGTTCTTCGCGGTGGTGGCGGTGATTCA
>DQGF01000295.1:18420-18611 GCA_003525045.1 Pseudomonas sp.
CCGGGCATGCTGTTCATTGCCAACGGCTTGCTGTCGGCCATCAGCGATAACGTGTTCGTCGCGACCATTTACATCACCGAAGTGAAACAGGCGTTCATCTCCGGCCACATGAGCCGCGAGCATTTCGAGACCTTGGCGATTGCGATCAACACCGGCACCAACCTGCCAAGCGTGGCGACTCCCAATGGCCA
>DQGF01000146.1:0-5368 GCA_003525045.1 Pseudomonas sp.
GAACGACAGACTGCCCTCGACCCGTGCCAGCAGCAGCAATTGTTCAAGGGTCCGGTGCAGACGATCGGCACCCTCTTCGGCCCGGGCCAGGGACTGATCCCGGGCCGCGCCGTCGGTCATGCGTGCCACTTGCAGGTGAGTCTTGATCGCTGTCAGCGGGCTGCGCAATTCGTGGGCCGCGTCACCGGTCAGGCGGCGCTCGCGCTCGATGGTCTTGCCGATCCGCTGCAACAGCTGGTTCTGGGTATCGAGCAAGGGTTGCAGTTCACTGGGCAGCGGCTGGATCTGCAACGGCTCCAGGGAGTCGGCGCTGCGCCGCATCAGCGCATCGCGCATGCGATTGAGCGGCGCCAGCCCCTGGCCGATCCCCAGCCAGAGCAGGCACAGGCAGCCAAGTAGCGCCACGCCCACCGGCACCGAAGCGGCGAGCAGGATCGACATGTTCAGGGCCTCGCGCTCGATCTGCCGGTCGGCGGTGGTGATGCGCAGATCGCCACGGGCCAGGGTGAAACTGCGCCACGGCGCGCCGTCGATCATCTGATCGTGGAAGCCCATCTTCTCGGCTTCCAGGGTTTGTTGCGGGTCAGTGTGACTGCGGGCGAGGATTTCGCCGCGCAACGAGCTGACCTGACAGGCCATGCCGCCAGGGATGTTCAGTTGTTCGGCACTGAAATGGGTGCCCTCGCCCTTGCTTGGCAACGCCGGCAATTGCTCCATCAGCCCGGCGACCATGCGCGCCGATGCCACCAGCCGCTGGTCGAGGGAAAACATCATTTGATTGCGCAGGTCGCTGAGCATCCAGGCCGCCGCCAGGGCCCAGATCAGCGCAAAAGCGGCACCTAGAGTCAGGCTCAGGCGCAAACGCAGGCTCATCACTTCGATTGATCTCCGCCATCCGCCGGCCCCAGGCGATAACCCAGGCCGCGCACGGTCTCGACAATGCCGTTACCCAGTTTACGCCTAAGGTGATGGATATGAACGTTGAGGGCGTTGCTCTCCAGTTCGTCGTTGAAGCCGTAGACGCTGTCCTTCAGCTGTTCGGTGGACAGCACCCGGCCACGGTTATGCAACAAGGCCTGCAACAGCGACTGCTCACGACGCGAAAGGTCCACCGGCTGGCCGCCGAGCATGGTTTCGCGGCTGCTTGGGTCGTACGTCAGGGCACCGTGCTCGATCAGGTTGACGCTGCGCCCGGCCACCCGTCGCAACAAGGTGTGCAGGCGCGCCGCCAGTTCGCGTAGATCGAAGGGTTTAAGCAGGTAATCGTCGGCACCGGCCTGCAAGCCGTCGACACGGTCGGTGACCGAGTCCCGCGCGGTGAGGATCAGCACCGGAATCTCCAGGCCATGATGGCGTAACTGCTGCAACAGCTTCAGCCCGTCCTCATCGGGAAGGCCGAGATCGAGCACCATTACATCGAACTCGGCTACCTTGAGCATCGCCCGGGCGGCCGAGGCCGTGGCGACGTGTTCCACCGTCAGCCCTTGGGCGGTGAGCCCTGCGACGATGCCGCTGGCGATTAGCTCATCGTCTTCGCAAACCAGTACGTGCATGGGGGCTTCCTGAGCAAAAAAGCGAGTGAAGCAAATGAGGATTAAGCCGCAATTATGGCAAGGTCCATCGCAGACGAGAAGCAGAGCCGTGCGCCCGCACATCTTTGTATATTAGTGGTTATCAATAATCATATTGCTGTTTTGAATTTTTCAAATCGCACCACTTTCAAACTGAAACAACTTTCACAATAAAAAATTACGAGACAGCAATGCTTCAGGATAATCTGGTTACAGCATCAAAATCCGAACACCATCAATCACATTCAGTTTTGACACACAACCATAGAACCAGCGACAAACTTACCCCGAAACCTCAAAACACTTTCAACAACGAAGACCAACACAACACACACTCCAAATCACAGCCTTAAAACAGCAACACAAAACAACCAACCACAATAAGGAAATTAAAAATGCCCACTCTAAAAAACTTTACTGCCGTTGATTGGCGCGCAGGGAAAGACAAGTGCTTCTTCTTTTTCAAAGACAGCAATACTTACAGTCGATTCGATATCGGTGACAACCGGGTGCCTGAGGGTTATCCCAGAAAAATCAATTATGGCAACTGGCACGACTTTCACCAAAACGCCAGAACCCTGCGATTCGGGTTCACGACCACAGGCGTTGAAAGTGAAGTTGGAAGGGGTCTTGATCAGGATTTTCTCTGGTTCTTTTATTACGATGGCGACACACCAATGGTGTGCAAATATGATCAAGATGATGACAAGGTAATAAGGAATTCTCGCGTTGCACATTCGCCATGGCACACCATTCTTCCGTATTTTGATCGTATCGTCGCAGGCATATGGTGGAGGACCTATAGCCCAAGTATGCCCGGGAAGTTTCGATTTCTCATGAACGACGGCAACTCATTGTCGCTTGACTGGAATTTACCTCAGCGCCCTCCAGCTTTTAAGGAGGGGATCCATGAATTGAACTTCGAGCCCATCACCAACCGCACATGGCCTGGCCTGGAGCCCTACAAGGATCGGATCATTACCGCTGTACAAAACGATCGAACATGGGCTGACAGTTACATCTACATTTTCCTGACTGATAACGAATACATCACCTACAATCTCCCGGGCAACAAAGTCGAATACGGCCCTAGAAAAGTCAACGATGGCACCTGGCCCGGACTGCTACGCGGATGAATCTCACCAAGGGCCATGGCACTACTGCGCGGCGGTTAATCATCGGTTAATCGCCGCCTTCCATTGTGCACTCCACTTGCACAAGGACAAGGCTTTGCCATGCGTCGACTTTTTTTCTTCTTTGCTCTCTTGATCTCGGGTCTGGCCCAGGCAGGGACTGATCCATTCGCGACCAAACCCGACTTTCTTCCCGTCGGCAAAGCGTTCATTTTCACATCCGAACGTCTCGAAACCGGTGAGACCCAGCTCTATTGGCAGATCGCCGACGGTTACTACCTCTATCAGCAGCGCCTGAAATTCGACGGATTATCCCCGCAGTTCAAACCTGCACTGCCGGAGGGCGAGTCGCACAGCGATGAGTTCTTTGGCGAGCAGCAGGTCTATCGGCAAGGCCTGGAGCTGAAAATTGCGGCCGGTGCCACGGGCCAGATCAAGGTCGTCTTCCAGGGCTGTGCCGATGCAGGTCTTTGTTATCCGCCGCAAACTCAGGTTGTAGATCTGGGCGCAAAAGCTGCCACGGCAGCGGCTGACGAAGCACCGGATCAAGCCTTGGCCAGCGATCTGCAACAACGGGCGCTGGGCTGGAGCTTGCTGGTGTTCTTCGGTCTTGGCTTGCTGCTGGCCTTCACCCCTTGCTCATTGCCGATGCTGCCGATTCTGGCCGGTTTGATCGTCGGCAGCGGTGCCTCACCCAAACGGGGTTTTGCGCTGGCCACCAGCTACGTCGTCAGCATGGCGCTGGTGTATGCGGCGATGGGCGTCCTGGCCTCGCTGCTCGGGGCAAACCTGCAAGCGCTGTTGCAAAATCCCTGGTTGCTGGGCAGTTTCGCCGCCGTGTTCGTGCTGCTGGCGCTACCCATGTTCGGCTTTTTCGAGTTGCAACTGCCGGTAGCAGTGCGCGACCGACTGGAAAACGTTTCGCGCAATCAGCGCGGCGGCAGCCTGATCGGCGCTGGCGTACTGGGGGCGTTGTCCGGCTTGCTGGTCGGACCCTGCATGACCGCCCCGCTGGCGGGTGCCTTGCTCTATATCGCACAAAGCGGCAACGCGCTACATGGCGGGCTGATCCTGTTCGCCATGGGCATCGGCATCGGTGTGCCGCTGCTGTTGCTGGTAACGGTCGGCAATCGCTTCCTGCCTAAACCCGGCGCGTGGATGAATCTGCTCAAAGGCGTGTTCGGCTTCCTGTTCCTTGCCACCGCGCTGCTGATGCTGCGTCCTGTGCTGGCTGAATCGCTGTGGGTCGGGCTGTGTGGTGCGTTGCTGCTGGTCGCCGCTTACAGTGCCTGGAAACAGTCGGAAGGTTTCGGTCGCGTCGCCCACCTGTTCGGCGCCAGTTCGCTGTTGCTGGGCTTGTGGGGAGGTCTGCTGATGATTGGTGCCGCTGGCGGCAGTGATGATATTTACAAGCCACTGCAGGTCTACAGCGCGACAAACTCAGGCAGCGCCGCAAGCCCTGTCGGTCACGACGCCTTCACCACGGTCAAGGACCCCGCCGCCCTGCAACGGGAACTCGATGCGGCACAGGCACAAGGCCAATGGGTGCTGCTGGACTACTACGCCGACTGGTGCGTGTCGTGCAAGGTCATGGAAAAACAGGTGTTTGGCAAAGCCCACGTACTGCAAGCCTTGAGCGATGTGCGCTTGCTACGGCTGGACGTCACCGCCGACAATGCGGCCAGCCGCGAACTGCTCGGCCGTTATAAAGTGCCGGGGCCGCCGAGCCTGCTGTGGATCGGCGCCGACGGCATCGAGCGCCGCAGCCAGCGCATCACCGGCGAGGTCAATGCCGACACCTTCCTGCAACGTTGGTCCACCACCCGAGACGCCCGTTGATGCTGACCTTTACCCTCGGCACCTTTGCCATTGCGCTTAATCACCTGCTGTTGATCAGCGCCTTGGCGTTGGCGACCTTCGTCGGCTGGCGGGTGGCCAAGCGCGGTGGCGAGAATCCCGAGTCGGTGCTGTTCAGTCTGTTCCTGCTGGCCATGCTGGCGGCGCGCGTGGGTTTTGTCGCCATTTACTGGACCCATTATCGGGACGATCCGTGGCAGATGATCGACCTGCGCGACGGCGGTTTCCTCGCCTGGCCGGGCGTGATCGTGCTGCTGCTCGCCGCCTTGTTTCGAGGCTGGCGTCGCCCCGGCTTGCGCCGTCCCCTGGGATTTGGCGTGGCCAGCGGTCTGGCGTTCTGGCTGCTGGCGACGTTCTCCCTGACGATTTACGAGCAAGGCACTCGCCTGCCGGAAATCACTCTGCGCAATGCCGCCGGTGAGACCGTGCAGTTGGCCGACTATAAAGGCGGCCCGCTGGTCATCAATCTCTGGGCCACCTGGTGCCCGCCATGCCGTCGGGAAATGCCGGTACTGGAAGGCGCCCAGCAACAGCGCCCGGACCTGACCTTCCTCTTCGTCAACCAGGCCGAAAGCATGCAAAGCGTCAGCACCTTCCTGGAAACCCAGGGCCTGAGCCTGTCCAACGTCTTGTTCGATGGCAGCGGCCGATTGGGCCAGGCCGTCGGCTCCATGGCATTGCCGACTACGCTGTTCTATAGCCCCGAAGGTCACTTGCTGGGCAGCCATTTGGGGGAGCTGTCGGAAGCGAGCCTGGCCCGCGCCCTGGAAAACTTCGACACCTCGAATCCTGCCATACCAGCCACTT
>DQGF01000146.1:5664-6496 GCA_003525045.1 Pseudomonas sp.
CCCCTCCCACCCCAGCCACTTCTTCAAGGAAACTGCCATGCCCCGCCTCCGCCACCTGCTGACGCTGACCCTGGGCGCCGCCCTGCTGCAACTGCCGTCGGTACAGGCCGAAGAGCTGCCCGAAGCAATCAAGAAAATCGAAGCCAAAGGCGCGAAAATCGTCGGCCAATTCGATGCTCCCGACGGTTTGCGCGGCTATGCGGCGCAGTATCAGAACCGTGGCATGGCGTTATACCTGACCCCGGATGGCAAGCATGTTTTGTTGGGCAATCTGTATGACGCCGAGGGCAATGACCTGAGCATCGCGCCGTTGCAGAAGCTGGTTTACGCACCGATGGCGAAAGAAATCTGGGGCAAGATGGAAGCCAGCAGCTGGATCGCCGACGGCAACAAGGACGCACCGCGGGTCGTCTACATGTTCAGTGACCCGAACTGCCCTTACTGCAACATGTTCTGGGAACAGGCGCGGCCTTGGGTGAAGGCCGGCAAGGTGCAGTTGCGCCACATCATGGTCGGCATCATTCGTGAAGACAGCCCGGGCAAATCTGCGGCGCTGCTGGCTGCCAAGGACCCGCAGAAAGCATTGCAAGACCACGAAGGTGCCGGCAAAGCCAGTTCCCTCAAGGCCTTGAAAGAAGTGCCGCCGGCGATTCAGGCGAAGCTTGCAGCGAACATGCAGTTGATGGAAGAGCTGGAGTTGTCCGCCACGCCGGCGATTTTCTATATGGATGAAAAGGGCGAGCTGCAACAGCAGCAAGGCGCGCCATCGCCGGAGAAGTTGGTGAAGATTCTCGGGGCTAAGTGACCTCACGGGCCTCTTCGCGGGCAAGCC
>DQGF01000293.1 GCA_003525045.1 Pseudomonas sp.
GAGCCTGCTCGCGAAGGGGCCGGAAAAAACAGCATCAAACCCGCTGTTTGCCGCGCTCTCGCAGGTACTCAAGCACAGCCCCGCGCTCCCCCGCAAACTCGATCCGCGCCCCCTTCTTCTCCCGCTGAAACGCATACATCGGGTCGTAATACTCACGCAGCAACCCTTCAATCCAGCCCCGGTGCAGATCCACCGCCCCGCTGCTCGCCTGCTCCGCCAACGCGTCTTCCATCAAGATCAACATCCGCCGATGACGTTCGCCACCCAGGCGCTTTTGCACATTATTCAGGCTCGCCAGCAATCGCTCGGAAAACTGCCCGAAACCTTCATCGCCATGCACTTCAATGAACTCGGCGGACAGATCCACCACGTAATCGCGCAGAATCCGCTCGACCCGCCCTTCAAGGCTATCTTCCAGCCACACCATCGGAAACTGCTGCATTCCCTGATACAGCGGCAACGGCAGCGCGCAACTGCCGATCGCGCGGCTCTCGTCTTCCAGTACGAACTGCTCGATGCCCCGGGCGCGCTTCTTCAGCACGTCCACGGCCAGGCGGTTTTCAAAGTCGATGTTGGAGGGTTGGCCGGTGGCGCGTTTGCCGAAGCTGGAGCCGCGATGATTGGCGTGACCTTCCAGGTCCAGCCCATTGCTCAATTGCGTGAGCACCTCGGTCTTGCCGGTGCCGGTCATGCCGCCCAGCAGGACGAAATCGCACTGGGCAATGGCTTGATCGACCGTGTCCAGCAGGAACGTGCGCATCGCCTTGTAGCCGCCACCGACTCGCGGATAGTCGATGCCCGCCTCGTCCTTGAGCCATTGCTGGACGATCTGCGAGCGCAAGCCGCCGCGAAAACAATACAAATAGCCATCGGGATGCGCCCGGGCAAAATCGGCCCAGGCCCGAATGCGCTCGGCCTTGGTGTCGCCGGACACCAATTGATGACCCAGGGCAATGGCCGCTTGCTGGCCGTGCTGCTTGTAGCAGGTGCCGACCCGTTGCCGCTCGCTGTCATTCATCAGCGGCAGGTTGACCACGCCGGGGAATGAGCCCTTGAGGAATTCTACCGGCGCACGGGCATCCATCATCGGCCGGTCGTTGAGGAAGATGTCGCGGTAATCGGTGAAGTCCAGTGACATCAGAACACCTCAACCGCGTTGATCTGTCGCTCGACCAGTTCACCAATCGGCTCAAGGTTCAGGCCCAGTCCGGCGGCCACTTCGAGGAACTGTGCGTTGCCTTCGGGGCTGACCGCGACCAGCAGGCCGCCGCTGGTCTGCGGATCGCAGAGCACGCGCTTGTGCAGTTCCTGCAGGCGCCCGAGCTTGCTGGCGTAACTGTCGAAGTTACGCAAGGTGCCACCGGGAACACAGCCCTGCTCAAGGTAGTACTCGACCCCCGGCAAGCGCGGCACACGCTCGTATTCGATACGCGCGGTCAGCCGGCTGCCATCGGCCATTTCCACCAGATGGCCCAGCAGACCAAAACCGGTGACATCGGTCATCGCGGTCACGCCGTCGAGTTTGCCGAAACGGCTGCCGGGTTTGTTCAGGGTGCACATCCAGTCGCGAGCCAGGCCGATGTCGACATGGCGCAATTTGCCCTTTTTCTCTGCAGTGGTGAGGATGCCGATGCCCAGGGGCTTGGTGAGGTAGAGCAGACAACCGGCGGTGGCAGTGTCGTTGCGTTTCATGTGGCGCTTTTCCACCAGACCGGTCACGGCCAGGCCGAAGATCGGCTCCGGGGCGTCGATGGAATGCCCGCCGGCCAGCGGGATTCCCGCCTCATCGCAGACCGAGCGCCCGCCGCGGATCACTTCCCGGGCAATCTCCGGCGCCAGCACATTGACCGGCCAGCCGAGGATAGCGATCGCCATCAACGGATCGCCGCCCATGGCATAGATATCACTGATGGCATTGGTGGCGGCGATGCGGCCGAAATCGAACGGGTCGTCGACGATCGGCATGAAGAAGTCGGTGGTCGACACCACGCCGCGCTCTTCATCGATGGCATACACCGCCGCGTCATCGCGCGAGGCGTTGCCGACCCAGAGTTTCGGATCAAGGTTCTGCGCCCCGCTGCCGGCCAGGATCACTTCCAGCACCTGGGGAGAAATCTTGCAGCCACAGCCTGCGCCGTGGCTGTATTGGGTCAGACGGATCGGCTCGCTCATTGGGGTACACCTTGTGAAGTCATTGCCCACGAGTCTACAACAACCCAAGGAGCTGCCGAAGGCTGCGATCTTTTGATCTGGATCCTCGGGGATTGCAAACCTGCTGAAAATCAAAATCAAGATCAAAAGATCGTCCGAACGCGGCCCGAACCTGCGGCCCCTCCTACAGGGATCGCGGCGTGCCAGGGCGAAGGTTGCCGCTGGCAAGGGTCATGGGCAGCAATCATTGGGTTTTCCGGGATTGCAGGGTCGAGGGCCGCAGCGCTGGTCGATACCGGCGGCGGCCGTCCGACAATCCGAATGAATTTTCCGCCACCCCGACGATCCCTCTATTACCACAGGGAGGAATACGGGCTATATGAACAACGCAAAACTTTTCGTCATTGAATACACCCTTCATGGCGCTCCCAAGTCTTTCATTATCCGCCTGGAAAAGATGGATAACGCGGAGGCCTGGCATTGGGCGAGCTGCGACGCCGGCGTGGGTCGGATCCCGCGCTTTGGCCGGGAAAAGGTGCAAAAGACCAGCAAGCCGATGGCGGAAAAATTCGGCGTGGAGAACGTCAAGTGGCGGCCAGCGAATTAACGATCGCGCAGCTTCGGACACCGGGAGGATCAGTGCATGACAACGACACCACTTACCAGCAAGGCACACATCGATTACGGCCTCGATACGCTGTTCGGTCGGGTCACCAAAAGCGCGGAGTGTCAGGTCGGCCTTGAACAAGTCGAACATGATCCGATGCGCTTCGCGTTACGCGTCCAGTCCCCCGTGCCGGAAGATCTGGAGCAGGCAAAAACGCTGGTGGTGATGGTTGAAGGACGACGGCTCAACGGTGTCATTCGCCATACCGAACGATTGGACGATCAAAGTCTGAAACTGGAAGTGGAGCCTGAATAGGCTCCACGTTGCCTGGACGAGCTATTTGCCGTGGGCGCACTTGCAACCTTTACTGGCGCATTCTTCGCCGTGTTCATGGTGCTTGGCGCAGGCTTCACAGCAATAGTGCTTGCCGTGACGTGCGATCGGATGCTCACCGAGCTTGCAGGAACATTTGGGGCAGTCGCAGATACTTTCACTGTCGATCATGAGTCTGACTCCATGGGTATGGTTGTCCGGCGCTGTAAATGCGCACCGTAATACCAGTGTAGGAGCTGCCGCAGGCTGCGATCTTTTGATCTTGCTTTTCAAAATCAAAAGATCGCAGCTTGCGGCAGCTTAGGAATCAGCGTTATGCCCGCCGGGTATTGCTGCGGTACATGAACAGCAACGCCAATGCGAGAAGCACCATCGCCAACACCCGACTACCGGACAACTCGATCTGCGGATTGCCCAGCCAGCCGAAATTATCGATCAACATCCCCATCCCCAGTTGCCCGACGATCACCGCGACCGTCGCCACCGCCGTACCCACCCGTGGCACCGCGCCGACCATCACCATCATGTACACCACCCCGAACAACGCCCCACCGAGCTGCCACTTCGGCACGTCCAGCAGACTCACGCCATGGGCCGGTTCGAAAAACAGAATCAGCAACCCGGTGGACACGGCACCTACCACGAACGTCAGCAAACTGCTGCGCAACACACCGACCGTTTCACCGAGACGCCCGTTGATCGCCGCCTGGACACTCAACACTGCACCGGCGGCCACGACCACCACCAACAACATAATCAGATTCATCATCAACCCCGAGCGATCAGAACAAGTGCCGCGACAATCAACAGCAAGGCCAGCCAACGTTCACCGTTGACCTTTTCGCCGCGAGGGCCTGGCGCCCTCCTCGATTTCGCGGCAGATCCAGTTGATGGAACAGGCCTTGAGCCAACAATTACTCTACCGCCACACCCGCGCCGTGACGCCCACCGAGGCCGGGCGGATGCTGGGGCATCACGCGCGCCTGGTGCTGGTGCAATTGGAAGAGGCTGAACAAGCCTTGCAGGAACAGCAAAGCGAACCGAGCGGATTGGTGCGGATCAACGCACCGGTGGTGTTTGGCCAGCGACATCTGACGCCGTGGCTGGGGAAGTTGTGCGAGCGTTACCCGAAACTGCAACTGGATATCCAGCAGACTGACAGCTACGTCGATCCGCTGCAGGAAGGCACCGACCTGCTGTTTCGCATCGGCCCGCTGCACGATTCGAGTATGCAGGCGCGAGTCCTCGCGCCGCATCGCTTTCAGGTTGCCGCAAGCCCGGCTTATCTGAAGCGTCACGGTACGCCGCAACATCCCGAAGACCTGGCGGTCCATCAGTGCCTGGCCTACAAAGGCGTGACCGGCCAGCAGCGCTGGTTTTTTCGACAAGGCCAACAGGACTGGACGCCCTACTCGGTGAAGGGGCCGATTACTGGCAACCACGCCGACACGCTGACGCAAGCTGCCGAGCAGGGCCTGGGGCTGGTGATGTTTCCGTCGTGGCTGATTGGCGAAGCGCTGCGCAAGGGCACGCTGGTGCCGGTGCTGGGGGATTATCAGGTGTCCAACAGCCTCGAACCGCAGCAGATTGCCGTGCTCTGGCCGGGCAGTCGACGGTTGTCGGTGAAGGTCAGGACGGTGATTGATTTCTATGTCGAGTGCTTTGGCGCGGTGCCGTATTGGGACAGGTCATAGCAGCCTGCCTTAATTCATTCTGTAGGAGCCAGGCTTGCCGGCGAAGGC
>DQGF01000072.1 GCA_003525045.1 Pseudomonas sp.
GGAGCAAGCTCCCTCGCCACAAATGCGGATATGCCTTGAGTGCCGTGCGTGAGTGAACCGCCAAAGCCCGGGGTGGGCTTTTGTTTAACGTGGACATGGAGCTGGCACCCTTGTTGCTACCACCTGACTACCCGCCGAGTGAGCGTCAAAAAATTGCGGGTCGCCAAAGAGAGTAGACGATGAGCCAAGGTATTGAATTCAATCGGTTGATGCTGGATATGCGGGCCATGCAAATGGATGCCATGTCTGCGCCGAAACCGACGGCTGCCGTCCCGCAACTGCCGGGCAGCAGCTTTTCCGACATGCTCGGTCAGGCCGTCAATAAAGTGAACGAAACCCAGCAGGCCTCCACCCAGTTGTCCACGGCGTTCGAGATCGGCAAAAGCGGCGTCGATTTGACCGACGTGATGATCGCCAAGGAAAAAGCCGGTGTGTCTTTCCAGGCGATCACCCAAGTCCGTAACAAGCTGGTCCAGGCTTACCAAGACATCATGCAGATGCCGGTTTAGGGACGATAGCGAGTCATGGCAGAACCAGGCGCTGATAACGTTCCGGCCAGGGCCACTCCGATAGGCGGCAAAGCGCCGCTGTTCGGCTTGTCCTTCCTGGAAAATCTCTCCGAGATGACCATGCTGCGTCAGGTGGGCCTGTTGGTCGGTCTGGCGGCGAGCGTGGCGATTGGCTTCGCCGTGGTGTTGTGGTCCCAGCAACCCGACTACCGGCCTCTGTACGGCAGCCTCGCCGGTATGGACGCCAAGCAGGTCATGGATACCCTGGCGGCCGCCGATATTGCCTATTCCGTTGAACCGAATTCCGGCGCCTTGCTGGTCAAGGCCGAAGACCTGTCCCGCGCGCGTCTCAAGCTCGCGGGCGCTGGTGTCACTCCCAGCGACGGCAATATCGGTTTTGAAATCCTCGACAAGGACCAGGGCCTGGGCACCAGCCAGTTCATGGAAGCGACCCGTTATCGTCGCGGCCTTGAAGGCGAACTGGCACGGACCATCTCCAGCCTGAACAACGTCAAGGGTGCCCGCGTGCACCTGGCGATTCCGAAAAGCTCGGTGTTCGTGCGCGATGAGCGCAAGCCCAGTGCTTCGGTGCTGATCGAGCTGTATTCTGGTCGCTCCCTGGAACCTGGCCAGGTGCTGGCGATCATCAATCTGGTCGCCAGCAGTGTTCCCGAGCTCAGCAAATCCCAGGTCACCGTGGTCGATCAGAAGGGCAATCTGCTGTCGGATCAGGCGGAAAACTCCGCGCTGACCATGGCCGGCAAGCAGTTCGACTACAGCCGCCGCATGGAAAGCATGCTCACCCAGCGCGTGCATAACATCCTGCAACCGGTGCTGGGCAACGATCGTTACAAAGCCGAAGTCTCGGCCGATGTGGATTTCAGTGCCGTCGAGTCGACCTCCGAGCAGTTCAACCCGGACCAACCGGCGTTGCGCAGCGAACAATCGGTGAACGAACAACGTACCACCAGCAATGGCCCGCAAGGCGTACCGGGTGCCCTGAGCAACCAGCCGCCATCGCCCGCTTCCGCGCCTGCAACCACCGGTGGCGCCAGCGCGTCGGGCGGCATGGTGCAGCCAGGCCAGCCGTTGCTGGACGCCAACGGTCAGCAAATCATGGACCCGGCCACCGGCCAGCCGATGCTCGCACCGTACCCGGCGGACAAGCGTCAACAGTCCACCAAGAATTTCGAGCTCGACCGCTCCATCAGCCACACCAAACAGCAGCAGGGCCGGTTGAACCGCCTGTCGGTGTCGGTGGTGGTGGACGATCAGGTCAAGATCAACCCGGCCAACGGTGAAACCACCCGCGCGCCGTGGACCGCCGACGAATTGGGTCGCTTCACCCGCCTGGTGCAGGACGCCGTCGGTTTCGACGCCAGCCGTGGCGACAGCGTCAGTGTGATCAACATGCCGTTCTCCGCCGAGCGCGGTGAAGTGATTGCCGACATTGCGTTCTACCAACAGCCCTGGTTCTGGGACGTCGTCAAGCAAGTGCTGGGTGTCCTGTTCATCCTGGTGCTGGTGTTCGGTGTGCTGCGTCCGGTGCTCAACAACATCACCACTGGCGGCAAAGGCAAGCATCTCGCCGGCATCGGCATCGGCAGCGACGTCGAGTTGGGTGGCATGGGCGGCCTGGATGGCGAACTGGCCAACGATCGCGTCAGCCTGGGCGGCCCGCAAAGCATCCTGTTGCCGAGCCCGAGCGAAGGCTATGACGCCCAGTTGAATGCAATCAAGAGTCTGGTGGCAGAAGACCCGGGTCGCGTGGCCCAGGTCGTGAAAGAGTGGATTAACGCAGATGAATGATAACCGAGCCGTTACCGCCAAACTGTCCAAGGTCGACAAAGCCGCGATCCTGCTGCTGTCCCTGGGCTCCACCGACGCCGCCCAGGTGTTGCGCCACATGGGCCCCAAAGAGGTTCAACGTGTGGGCGTGGCCATGGCGCAGATGGGTAACGTGCACCGCGAGCAGGTCGAGCAGGTGATGAGCGAGTTCGTCGACATCGTCGGCGACCAGACCAGCCTGGGCGTCGGCTCCGACGACTATGTGCGCAAAATGCTGACCCAGGCCCTGGGCGAAGAGAAGGCCAATGGGCTGATCGACCGCATCCTGCTGGGCGGCAACACCAGCGGCCTCGACAGCCTGAAGTGGATGGAACCGCGCGCCGTCGCCGACGTGATCCGTTATGAGCACCCGCAGATCCAGGCCATCGTGGTCGCCTATCTCGACCCGGACCAGGCGGGTGAGGTGCTGGGCAACTTCGACCACAAGGTGCGCCTCGACATTATCTTGCGGGTGTCCGCGCTCAACACCGTGCAGCCAGCCGCCCTGAAAGAACTCAACCTGATTCTCGAGAAGCAGTTCTCCGGCGCCTCGAATGCCTCGCGTACCAACCTGGGTGGCATCAAGCGCGCGGCCGACATCATGAACTTCCTCGACAGCTCGGTCGAAGGCCAGTTGATGGACTCGATCCGCGAAGTCGACGAAGACCTGTCCGGCCGGATCGAAGACCTGATGTTTGTGTTCAACAACCTGGCCGATGTCGACGACCGCGGGATTCAGGCGTTGATGCGCGAAGTGGCCTCCGATGTGCTGGTGCTGGCCCTCAAAGGGTCGGACGAAAACGTCAAGGAAAAGATCTTCAAGAACATGTCCAAACGGGCGGCCGAACTGTTGCGCGACGACCTCGAGGCCAAGGGCCCGGTGCGCGTCAGCGACGTGGAAACCGCGCAGAAAGAAATCCTCACCATTGCCCGCCGAATGGCCGAAGCCGGAGAAATCGTTCTCGGTGGGAAGGGCGGCGAAGAGATGATCTAACATCACTATGTCGACCGAACATGATGAGTCCCAGACCGACCTGATCCGTGCCAAGGACGTCAGAAGTGTCGATCTCTGGTCGTTGCCCAGTTTCGATCCGTACGTCCCCGAGCCCGAGCCGGAACCTGAACCCGAGCCGCCGCAAATGGAGGAAGTGCCGCTGGAGGAAGTCCAGCCGCTGACCCTCGAACAGCTCGAAAGCATTCGCCAGGAAGCCTACAACGAAGGCTTTGCCACCGGCGAACGGGAAGGCTTCCACAGCACCACGCTCAAGGTCCGTCAGGAAGCCGAAGTGGCGCTGACGGCGAAAATTGCCGCGCTGGAAAAGCTGATGGGCCACCTGTTCGAACCCATTGCCGAGCAGGACACCGAGATCGAGAAGTCTCTGGTCGAGCTTGTGCAGCACATCACCAGACAGGTGATTCAGCGCGAACTGGCCATCGACTCGACACAGATCGAACACGTCATGCGCGATGCCCTCAAGCTGTTGCCATTAGGTGTGGGCAACGTGCGGCTGTACATCAATCCGCAGGATTTCGAACAGGTCAAAGCCCTGCGCGAGCGGCATGAAGAAACCTGGCGCATCGTCGAGGACGAGGCCTTGTTGCCCGGTGGTTGCCGGGTCGAGACTGAGCACAGTCGCATTGACGCTTCGGTTGAAACCCGTGTTGCGCGGGTCATGGACAAGTTGTTCGATCAGCTGCACGAACAGGCGCTGCACCCGGCCGCGCCGGATCTGAGCCTGGAGCTGCCGATCGGCAACACGCCAGCAGTCGCCCCCGCACTGGACACACCTGATGCGCCTTGACCGCACCAGCTTCGCCAAGCGCCTGGGCAGTTACGCCGAGGCCACGGAGCTTGCCGGCGCGCCGATCCTGGAAGGACGCCTGCTGCGCATGGTCGGCCTGACCCTCGAAGCCGAGGGCTTGCGCGCCGCCATGGGCAGCCGCTGCATGGTCATCAACGACGACAGTTACCACCCGGTGCAGGTCGAAGCCGAAGTCATGGGCTTCTCCGGCAGCAAGGTCTTTCTGATGCCGGTCGGCAGCGTCGCCGGTATCGCCCCTGGTGCGCGCGTGGTTCCGCTGGCGGATACCGGGCGCCTGCCGATGGGCATGAGCATGCTTGGGCGAGTGCTCGACGGCGCCGGTCGTGCGCTGGACGGCAAGGGCGGGATGAAGGCCGAAGACTGGGTGCCGATGGACGGCCCGACCATCAACCCGCTCAAGCGCGAACCGATCAGCGAGCCGCTGGATGTGGGCATTCGCTGCATCAACGGCTTGTTGACGGTCGGTCGCGGCCAGCGGCTCGGGCTGTTCGCCGGTACCGGTGTGGGTAAGTCTGTATTGCTGGGCATGATGACCCGCTTCACCGAGGCCGACATCATCGTCGTCGGGTTGATCGGCGAGCGGGGTCGTGAGGTCAAGGAATTCATCGAGCACATCCTCGGTGAAGAAGGCCTCAAGCGTTCGGTGGTGGTGGCCTCGCCGGCGGACGATGCGCCGCTGATGCGTCTGCGCGCGGCCATGTATTGCACGCGCATCGCCGAATACTTCCGCGACAAGGGCAAGAATGTCCTGTTGCTCATGGATTCCCTGACCCGTTTCGCCCAGGCCCAGCGGGAAATCGCCCTGGCCATCGGCGAACCGCCGGCGACCAAGGGCTATCCGCCATCGGTGTTCGCCAAATTGCCGAAACTGGTGGAGCGGGCCGGTAATGCCGAGAAGGGCGGAGGTTCGATCACGGCTTTCTATACCGTGCTGTCCGAAGGTGACGACCAGCAGGACCCGATTGCCGACGCGGCCCGGGGTGTGCTCGACGGGCACATCGTGCTGTCCCGGCGCCTGGCGGAGGAAGGTCACTACCCGGCCATCGATATCGAAGCGTCCATCAGCCGGGTCATGCCGTCGGTGGTGACGCCGGAACACATGGCCCGCGCCCAGTATTTCAAGCAGCTGTGGTCGCGGTATCAGCAGAGTCGCGACCTGATCAGCGTGGGTGCCTACGTTGCCGGTGGAGACCGGGAAACCGACCTGGCGATCGCCCTGCAACCGCAGTTGGTCAAGTACCAGCGTCAGGGCCTGAACGACAGCATCAGCCTGGGTGAAAGCGAAGCCTACCTGGGGTCGATCTTCGCCCCCGCGGCCGGCGGCTAACCGGCCATGGCCCAGAGTCGCGCAGCACGCCTCGCACCGGTGGTGGAAATGGCGGAAAAGGTCGAGAAAACCGCGGTCCAGCGCCTGGGGCATTTCCAGGGGCAGGTCCGTCTGGCCGAAAGCAAGCTGGCCGACCTCGAAGCCTTTCGTCTCGACTATCAGGAACAATGGATCGTGCGCGGCAGCAGCGGCGTTTCCGGTCAATGGTTGCTGGGTTATCAAGGCTTCCTGGCGCAACTGGGCACGGCCATCGATCAGCAACGACAAAGCCTCGCCTGGCATCAGAATAATTTGAACAAGGCACGGGAAACCTGGCAGCAGGCGTATGCCCGGGTCGAAGGATTGCGCAAACTGGTTCAGCGTTATATGGACGAGGCACGACGGCTGGAAGACAAGCGTGAGCAGAAGCTGCTGGATGAATTGTCCCAGCGGTTGCCGCGGCAGGATCCGTATTGAATCAGGTGGACCGCGTTATCGTTCTTCGCGGGCAAGCCTCGCTCCTACAGGTTTTGTGTCGTTCGTGATTATTGTGGGCGACCCAAAACCCGTAGGAGCGAGGCTT
>DQGF01000060.1:0-1110 GCA_003525045.1 Pseudomonas sp.
CGAAAGCGATCTATCTTAAGTACGGTACTCAGCGTTGATCTTCACGTACTCGTGGGACAAGTCGGTAGTCCAGATGGTTTCGCTGCAATCGCCGCGCCCCAGTTCGATCCGGATGGTGATTTCTGCCTGCTGCATCACCGCCGCGCCCTGGGCTTCGGTGTAGGTCGATGCGCGCGCGCCACGGCTGGCGATGCACACGTCGCCGAGGAACACGTCGATCTTGCTCACGTCCAGGTCCGGTACCCCGGCACGGCCGACGGCGGCCAGGATGCGACCCCAGTTCGGGTCGGAGGCGAACAGCGCGGTCTTGATCAATGGCGAGTGAGCCACCGTGTAACCGACGTCCAGGCACTCCTGGTGATTGCCGCCGCCGTTGACTTCGACAGTGACGAACTTGGTCGCGCCTTCGCCATCGCGAACGATGGCTTGGGCGACGTCCATGCACACTTCGAACACCGCCTGCTTGAGCTTGGCGAACAATTCACCACTCGCGGAGGTGATTTCCGGCAGCGCAGCCTGACCGGTGGCGATCAGCATGCAGCAGTCGTTGGTCGAAGTGTCGCCATCGATGGTGATGCGATTGAACGACTTGTTGGCGCCGTCCAGCAGCAGGTTTTGCAGCACCTCGCGAGAAACTTTGGCGTCAGTGGCGATGTAGCCCAGCATGGTCGCCATGTTCGGGCGGATCATGCCCGCGCCTTTGCTGATGCCGGTGATGGTGATCGTCACGCCGTCATGCTGGAACTGGCGACTGGCGCCCTTGGGCAGGGTATCGGTGGTCATGATGCCAGTGGCGGCAGCTTCCCAGTTATTCACCGACAGGTCATCGAGTGCGGCTTGCAGTGCGCCTTCGATCTTCTCGACCGGCAGCGGCTCACCAATCACGCCAGTGGAGTACGGCAGCACCTGGCTGGCATCGACACCGGTCAGTTCAGCCAGTTTGGCACAGGTACGCTCGGCAGCAGCCAGGCCTGGCTCACCGGTGCCGGCGTTAGCGTTGCCGGTATTGGTCAGCAGGTAGCGCACCGGGCCTTGCACACGCTGCTTGGCCAGGATCACCGGAGCTGCGCAAAAGGCGTTCAGGGTGAACACGCCCGCCACTGTGGAGCC
>DQGF01000060.1:1406-2837 GCA_003525045.1 Pseudomonas sp.
CGCCCGCCACTGTGGAGCCTTCGGCACAGCGCATGACCACGACATCCTTGCGCCCCGGGCGCTTGATGCCGGCCGAGGCGATACCGAGTTCAAAACCGGCAACCGGGTGCAACGTTGGCAAAGGACCAAGACCAACAGCCATGAATGCGCTCCTTAATAAATGATGTCAGCACCGTTTATGGGAAAGACGGTGGTTTAAATGGCAAAACGCCGCGACGGCTGAAGCCGGTCGCGGCGCGGGTATTTCAGCGTACAAACGGGTGTTACTGGATCTGCCCGTGGCAATGCTTGAACTTCTTGCCCGAACCGCAGTAGCACAGTTCGTTGCGGCCCAGCTTCTGTTCGTTGCGTACTGGCGCGGTGGCGAGGGCTACATCGATCTCTTCACCCAGCAGTTGCGGCTGCTCAAGTCCCGGGGCTTCGTCGTGCTGGAACTGCATGCGCGCCGCCAGTGCCTCTGCTTCCTGACGCAGACGCTGCTCTTCTTCGATCGGATCTTCGCGGCGAACCTGAACGTGGGACAGCACACGGATCGAATCGCGCTTGATCGAATCCAGCAATTCGGAAAACAGCGTGAACGACTCGCGCTTGTATTCCTGCTTCGGATTCTTCTGCGCATAGCCGCGCAGGTGGATCCCCTGGCGGAGATGATCCATGGCCGCGAGGTGCTCCTTCCAGTGGGCGTCCAGGGTCTGGAGCAGGATGGCCTTCTCGAAGTGGCGCATGACCTCGGCCCCGGCGACGTTCTCTTTGCCGGTATAGGTCGTCTCGATCTCTGCGAGGATCTTCGGCCGCAAGGCGTCCTCATCGATACCCTCGTCCTGTTTGAGCCACTCGGCGATGGGCAGCCTCTGCGCGAGATCACGCTCGATGCTTTCTTCGAGGCCTGGGATGTCCCACACCTCATCGATGCTCCCCGGTGGGAGATGGGTATCGATGACCCCGCTCACCACGTCGCGCCGGATCGCCTGGATGTTGTCGGAGACGTCGGAGGAATCCATGATCTCGTTGCGCAGCTCATAGACCTCCTTGCGCTGATCGTTGGCGACGTCGTCGTATTCCAGGAGCTGTTTGCGGATGTCGAAGTTGCGNNTATTCCTGCTTCGGATTCTTCTGGGCGTAGCCACGCAAGTGGATGCCATGACGCAGGTGATCCATGGTCGACAGGTGGTCTTTCCACAGGTCGTCGAGCACACGCAACACGATTTGCTTCTCGAAGGTGCGCAGTGCTTCGGCACCGGCCTGGTCTTCTTTCTCGTTATAAGCGGCGATCAGTTCGGCCAGCAGCTTCTCGCGCAGGGTTTCTTCGTAGAGGTGATCGTCTTCGTCGAGCCATTGCTGGATCGGCAACGCCACGCCGAAGTCGCTTTGCAGTGCTGCTTCCAGACCGGCCACATCCCACTGCTCAGGCAGCGATTGCGGTGGAATGTG
>DQGF01000226.1 GCA_003525045.1 Pseudomonas sp.
CGCGAATGCGGTGTGTCAGTCAACATTTTGGTCGGCTGACACACCGCATTCGCGAGCAGGCTCGCTCCCACAGGGGATTTGTAGTGGTTTGGGGATCAGAGGCTTTCTTGCAGATTGCTACGCAGCTCTTGCAGCTCCGCCTGCAGTTTCTTCAGTCGCTCCAGGGGCATCCCACTCGCGCCGAGGATGCACTGAGGAATGCCACGCGCCTTGTCCCGCAAGGCACGGCCTTGATTAGTGAGTTCGACAATCACCACCCGTTCATCCTCACGACTGCGGGTGCGGCTGAGCAATCCCTCGGCCTCCAGGCGTTTGAGCAACGGTGTCAGCGAGCCAGGATCTGTCAGCAGTCGCGTGCTGATTTCGCCTACAGTCAAACCATCGCGTTCCCACAACACCATCATCGCGAGGTATTGCGGATAGGTCAGGCCCAGCGCCTGCAACAACGGCTTGTAGACCTTGGTCATCAGCAACGAGGTGGAATGCAGGGCGAAGCAGGCCTGATTATCCAGTAGCAGGTCGTCGCAGTTATCCGGGGTATTGCGCTCGGTGGTCATTTCGAAGCCTTGATCAGTGATCGGGATAAATCTAGCGGGCGAATCTTTAATGCGCCAGATAATTCTCGCGCAAGGTTTCTATGACTCAGTGCCGGCCAAGGTTGTTTTGCAGCGCCAGATCCCACGGCGGCACCGGACTGAAGCGGGTCTTCAGGTATTCCAGTAACAAGCGACTGCGTGAATTGGGTTGCTGCGCCAGGCGCAAGGCATAAATGCCCGTGGTTTCCGGTCGTGGCAGGCCGGTTTCGCAGAACAACGGCAGCAGTTCGCCACGCAACAGGTATTCGCTGGTCAGCCAGGTTGGCAAGTGCGCGACACCCAGCCCGGCCAATGCGCCGCAGAGCAGCGTCTCAGCGTTATTGGCGCTCATGCGGATGCGTCCAGGGCGATGCAGATGCATCTGCCCGTCGCGTTCGAAGCGCCAGGCGAAAGGCGGGGCCAGGCCATCCCAGTCGAGGCCGTCATGTTCAACCAGCTGTGCCGGATCGGTGGGTACGCCACGTCGCTGCAAGTATTCAGGACTGGCGCAGGCGATCCGCACCATGCTCGCCAGCGGCGTGGCCACCAGTCGGGTATCGGCCATTTGCCCGGCGCGTAGCACCAGATCGACTTTGCCCAGATTCAAGCCCTGCATGTCGACGAAGCTCTCTATAAGATGCAGTTGCACGTCGAGGCCGGGGAAAAGCAGCAGAAAATCGGCGATCACCGGCGCCAGGTGCAGCCGACCGAACGCTGCCGGCGCATCAATCCGGATCAGGCCTTCCGGCGCACTGCTGAGGGACACTGCTTCTGCGCGGGCCAGCTGCAGTTCCGCGACAATCCGCCGCGCGCGCTCGGCAAAGGCCAATCCTGCCGGAGTCGCACGCACCGCATGGGTGCTGCGTATGAACAACTGGCTGCCGACTGCATTTTCCAGGCTGTCGATGCGCCGCGCCACTGCCGAAGGGGTGAGTGGATGACGGCGCGACGCGGCGGAAAAACTGCCGGTTTCCAACACGTCGAGGAACAGGGCCAGTTGCTCGGTCAATTGATTGGGGTTCATGCTTTCGTCTGCGCTTGTGCGAATTTGGCACAGCCATTGTGCGTTGCTGTGCGTATCCCTGCCAGAGTCGACTGCGTAGGATGAAGGTCTGGCGTAATGGAGTTGGCAAGTGATTGAGTTTTTGACGTATCTGGTATTTGGCGCTGCCTTGGGAACCCTCGGCGGACTGTTCGGCATCGGCGGCGGTTTGATCGCGATTCCGCTGCTCGGCGTACTGTTCGGTCTGGATCAGCAGATCGCCCAGGGCACGGCGCTGGTGATGGTGGTGCCGAATGTAATGCTGGCGCTGTGGCGTTATCACCAGCGCAACCGTATTGAGATGCGCCATGCACTGCCGCTGGCATCGATGGGCTTCTGTTTTGCCTGGATCGGTTCGATCTGGGCGGTAGGCGTCGATGCGCAAACCATGCGTATCGCTTTTGTCGCGTTCCTGGTTGCGCTGTCGGCCTACAATCTCGTCCGAATGTTCACTACCCACTCGCCGCCTTCCGCGCAGATGAACTATTCGCCACGGTGGCTGGGTGTCCTCGGTGCCGCGTCGGGCAGCATGGGCGGCTTGTTTGGTGTGGGTGCGGCAGTGGTGGCGACGCCGGTGCTGACCAGTATTTTCGGCACCAGCCAGGTGGTTGCGCAGGGCTTGTCACTGGCGCTGGCATTACCGAGTACGAGTGTCACGTTGGTGACTTACGCGGTTCACCATGAGGTGGACTGGACGATCGGCGTGCCGTTGGCAATCGGCGGCCTGATGAGCATCAGTTGGGGAGTGAAGGTTGCCCACGCCTTGCCGGAGCGGCTGTTACGCGGGCTGTTCTGTGGTTTTCTGGTGCTGTGCGCGGTGATGCTCGCCTTTAAAGTTTGAAGCCTTCGACGATATGTTCCGCCAGGCACTCGGTGATCGGCGACGGGTTGTGCAGGTTGCGCACCAGCATAATGCTCGCCTCTGGCAGAACCGGAAGGTCCTCGGCCTCCCCGAGAATGCGCATGTCTGGCGTGATCAGGCTTTCCAGTTGCGCGGTGATGGCCAGGCCGGCGCTGACCACTGCCATGATCGCCGACAGGCTGGAGCTGTTGTAGGCGACGCGGTAATCGCGGCCCATGGCGTCCAGCGCATTGCAGGCCCACAGCCTGCAGAAACAGTCACTGTTGAACATCGCCAGCGGCAATGGCGTCTGCTCGTGAACGCTGTAGCACTGCGCTTCGGCCCAGACAAACCGTTCCTTGCGCAGTAACTGGCCGATCTCGTTGCCCGGTTCTCGAGTGACGATGGACAAGTCCAGGTCCTGGCGCAGCAGCAATTGTTTTGATGATTCGCAGTGCACCTCGATCTGGATCAGCGGATAGGACTGGGCGAAACGGCGCAGAATCCCCGGCAGGAAACGCATGACGTAATCGTCCGGCGTACCGATGCGCACCATGCCGACCATGTGTGGCTCGCGCAAGGTATTGAACACCTCGCTGTGCAGCTTGAGGATGCGCCGGGCATAACCCAACAGCACCTGGCCTTCCGCCGTCAGCCGCACCTGCCGTCCATCGCGCTGGAATAATTGGCGCTGCAACACGTCCTCTTCCAGCCGCTTCATCTGCATGCTCACGGCGGACTGGGTGCGGTTGACCTGCTCACCGGCGCGGGTAAAACCGCCCTGGTCGGCGATGGCGACAAAGGTGCGCAGCACTTCGGTGTCGATACTCGGGTAGGCAGACATCCATCAATCTCCGAGATGTGTTGCATCAGAAACATTCGTTGGATTGATCTTAGCCCCGGCGCGACACTTGAGCCATCCAAACGGAGGGCAACATGATGAAAGGTCAAAAAGGTTTTATCACCGTTGAACATCACTCCATCCACCTGGTGACCGATCTGCTGCACAAGATCAATCGCTGGTACGAACTGCACCGCGAACGTGAAATGTTGGCGGGCATGAGTGATGAAGCGTTGAAGGATATCGGTCTGACTCGTGTGGATGTCGCGCAGGAAGCCGAACGGCACTTCTGGCAAGACCCCCTGAGCAATGGAAAATAAGCTCAACGCTCTGCGGGAAATGCCTGGTCACAACCCCATGATGGAGGCGCAATTGTCTGAAATGGGGTTTGTGCCGACCGGAAACAGACGGTCATAGACATTCGCTGGAGCCTGCCCGACACCTGACCAAGACTGCCGCCTCGACGCTGAGGAGCACAATCATGGAACGATTATTTATTGCAAGGCGCAGCACGTTACAGGCATTGAGCCATGGATTGGGCAGGTTCGGCCTGCCGCTCTCCAGGGCAACGGCGCAACTGATGCGCTGGCGACAACTGAGCAGGGATCGCGCCGAACTGGCGCGCTTGAGTGATGACTGTCTGCGGGATATCGGCTTGAGTCGGGCTGACGTCATGTTTGAATCGTCCCGGCGGTTTTGGGACGATCCGCTCAAGCGATGAAGCGGCGGCGCTGGCGTTTTATGCGCAGGTCGCTAAGGTGGGGAGAGACCTTGCCATGAGCCGTTGAATGTCCACTTCCTCGAGCTTTTCCTTGAAACAGGCCAGACGCCTGGCACTGACCGCCCAAGGTTTTACCGGGCGTCAGCCGCCAGCGCTGGTCAAATCGGCCCGGATCAATCGATTGATCGAGCGTCTGGGTACTGTGCAGATCGACTCGGTCAATGCGTTGGTGCGTTCGCACTACCTTCCACTGTTCTCCCGCCTCGGCCATTACTCACATGATTTGCTCGACCAGGCTGCCTGGGGCCAGGGCCGGCGACGCACGCTGTTCGAATATTGGGGGCATGAAGCCTCGCTGCTGCCCCTGTCGATGTACCCGCTGATGCGCTGGCGCATGCAGCGCGCGAGTCGTGGCGAGGACATCTATCAGCAACTGGCGCGTTTCGGCCGTGAGCAACAGGACACGATCCGCCGGGTGCTGGCCTCGGTTCAGGCGCTTGGCGCGCTGGGCGCCGGCAGCCTCTCGACCCGGCAGGAGCGGGCAGGGCCCTGGTGGGACTGGAGCGCGGAAAAACATGCACTGGAATGGTTGTTCGCCGCCGGTGAAGTGACCGTGGCCGGGCGGCGCGGGTTCGAGCGGCTTTATGATTTGCCAGAGCGGGTGATTCCATCGGCGATTCTCCAGCAGCCTCTGCTCTCGGAAGCCGAGGCGCAACGCGGGCTGTTGCTGCATGCCGCAACAGCATTAGGTGTCGGTACGGAAAAGGACCTGCGCGACTATTTTCGCCTGGGCCCGGCAGACAGCCGACCGCGTCTGGCGGAGTTGGTCGAGGCGGGTGACTTGCTGGCCTGCGAGGTCCAGGGCTGGCGGCAACCGGCGTTCTGCCTGCCCGAGTCGAAAGTGCCACGCAAGGTCGAGACCAGCGCGCTGCTGTCACCCTTTGATTCGCTGATCTGGGAGCGCGGCCGCACCGAGCGGCTGTTCGATTTTCGCTACCGGCTGGAGATTTACACGCCCCAGGACAAGCGGGTCTTTGGCTATTACGTGTTGCCGTTCTTGCACAACGAACGGATTGCCGCACGGGTGGACCTGCGCGCCGAACGGGCGTTGGGCAGGCTGGCGGTGCACGCCGTGCATGAGGAAGAGCCGGGACTGGATGAGGAGGGGATGCTGGCGCTGGCGCTCAGTCTGCGGCGGATGGCGCAATGGTTGGGGCTGGAGCGGGTTCAGTTGAATTGTCCGCGGGCGAGTGCGGGGCGGTTGCGGGTGGCATTGGCGCAGTTCAGTGGTGACTGAGCTGGCGCCTTCGCGGGCAAGCCTCGCTCCTACGGGTGTTGTGTCGTCCACATTGCCGGTGGATGACACCAAACTTGTAGGAGCGAGGCTTGCCCGCGAAGGCCTCACCGCAATTTAGCGGCGGACTTGCTTCAAAGTCTCAGCAATAAGAAACGCCAGCTCCAGCGACTGATCGGCATTCATCCGCGGATCACAATGGGTGTGATACCGATCCGACAACCCATCCTCGGTAATCGGCCGCGCACCACCGATGCACTCGGTCACATTCTGCCCGGTCATCTCGATGTGAATACCGCCGGCATAACTGCCTTGCGCTTGGTGAACCTGGAAGAACTGCTTCACTTCACCCAGGATCTGCGCGAAGTCGCGGGTCTTGTAGCCGCTGCTGGCCTTGATGGTGTTGCCGTGCATCGGGTCGCAACTCCAGAGCACCTGCTTGCCTTCACGCTGCACCGCGCGGATCAGTTGCGGCAAGTGATCGCCGACCTTGTTCGCGCCCATCCGCGCAATCAGGTTCAGGCGACCCGGATCGTTATCCGGATTGAGCACGTCGATCAGGCGGATCAAGTCTTCCGGGTTCATGCTTGGACCGACCTTGACGCCGATCGGGTTGTTCACTCCACGCAGGAATTCGACATGAGCGCCGTCCAGCTGACGGGTGCGGTCGCCGATCCACAGCATGTGCGCCGAGCAGTCGTAGTAATCGTTGGTCAGGCTGTCGCGACGGACGAAGGCTTCTTCATAGTTCAGCAGCAGCGCTTCGTGGGCGGTGAAGAAACTGGTTTCGCGCAGTTGCGGCGAACTGTCCATGCCACAGGCGCGCATGAAGGCCAGGGTTTCATCGATGCGATCGGCCAGGTGGCTGTACTTTTCAGCCAGTGCCGAGTTGGCGATGAAGTCCAGGTTCCACTTGTGCACCTGATGCAAGTCGGCAAAACCGCCCTGGGCGAAGGCGCGCAGCAGGTTCAGGGTCGCGGTGGACTGGTGGTAGGACTGGAGCAGACGCTCCGGGTCCGGCACGCGGCTTTTCTCGTCGAAACCGATGCCGTTGACGATGTCGCCACGGTAGGCGGGCAGGGTCACGCCATCGATGGTTTCGTCATTGGCCGAACGCGGTTTGGCGAACTGCCCGGCCATGCGCCCGACCTTGACCACCGGACAACCGGCAGCAAAGGTCATGACGATCGCCATTTGCAGCAGTACTTTAAAAGTGTCGCGGATTTTCGCGGCGGAGAACTCGGCGAAGCTTTCGGCGCAGTCGCCGCCCTGCAACAGAAACGCGCGACCCTGGGTCACTTCGGCAAACTGACGGCGCAACTCCCGGGCTTCACCGGCAAACACCAGCGGCGGATAGCTGGCCAGGGTTTGCTCGACGTGCTGCAAATGTGCAGCGTCGGGGTATCGGGGTTGTTGCTGGATCGGCAGGGCGCGCCAGCTGTCAGGGCTCCAGGGTTGGCTCATCACGGTCTCTAGTGTTTTACGCTCGGACGGTCATGTTATCAGTAATTAGTGCGTGACCTGTTCCCATCGCTTCGCCGACAATCGCGCCTTTGCCGCTGCATCAGCGGTTTTACTGCACTGTTGTTTATGACCTTGCAGGCCCGGTAACGATCTGGAGACGAAATGACTGAGGAGCGCGTCGAGCATCTGCTCGCCGAGGTACAGGATGAGTTCGGCGTGATTCGTGTGCTGGAAGTCGCCGATTATCGTTTTCTCGAGTTCGGTGATGCCATCGAACAGAGCTGCGTATTCACCGCTGACCCCAGCTGGCTCGAATACGATTACACCCGCGCGATGCTGATCGGCGCGCTGTGCCATGAACAGCCGGAAAACGCGCTGTTCCTCGGCCTGGGTGCCGGCACATTGACCCAGGCCTGCCTCAAGTTCCTGCCGCTGGAAGATGTCGAAGCCATCGAGCTGCGTCCCGACGTGCCGCGGCTGGCCATCGAATACTTGGGGCTGGACGATGATCCGCGACTGTATATCCGCGTCGGCGATGCACTGGAGCTGCTGGATACGGCGGAACCGGCTGACCTGATTTTCGTCGACCTCTACACCGATGTCGGTCCGGGTGTCGGGCACCTGGCCTGGAGCTTCCTGGAAAACTGTCAGAAACGCCTGAATCCGGGTGGCTGGCTGGTGATCAACCAGTGGGCTACCGATGATGGCAAACCGTTGGGCGCGGCGTTGTTGCGCGGGCTTTATCACCGGCATTACTGGGAGCTTCCGGTGAAGGAGGGCAATGTGATTCTGCTCGTGCCTTCGGAGCTGGATCAGGAGCTGGATATGGAAGGACTGATGGCCCGGGCCGAAGGGCTGGCGCCGCGGTTGGGGTATTCGCTGCAGTCGTTGATCAAGGCCATTCGCCCGGCGACATAAAATGGTTGTTCTCTAGGGCCTCTTCGCGGGCAAGCCTCGCTCCTACAGGGGATTTCTGCGCTCACATAACCCTGTAGGAGCGAG
>DQGF01000291.1:0-131 GCA_003525045.1 Pseudomonas sp.
CAGATAGCCCTGCACTTCATCACAGTGCTCGGCCTTCAAAAACTCAAGCTGTTCTGGCCGCTCCACCCCTTCAGCCACTACTTTCAATGACAACCCGTGAGCCATGGCAATAATCGCGCGAGTAATTTTCG
>DQGF01000291.1:460-595 GCA_003525045.1 Pseudomonas sp.
ATCGACCGTACCCTCCCCCAGCCCCAGGATGAACGCTTGATCGATCTTTACGTAGTCCACCGGGATGCGTTTGAGGTAGCTCAAGGAGGAATAGCCAGTCCCAAAATCGTCAATCGCCAGTTTTACCCCAAGATT
>DQGF01000291.1:862-5890 GCA_003525045.1 Pseudomonas sp.
TAGCTCAGGGACGAATAGCCGGTGCCAAAATCATCGATCGCCAGTTTTACCCCAAGATCGCGTAACTGCTGAAAGGTCGCGATGATGTGCTCGACGCTGTCCAGCAACTGACTTTCGGTGAGTTCCAGCTCCAGGTTGTGCGGCGCCAGTCCGGTTTCTTCCAGCACCTGGCGCACCAGGCTGACCAATTTGCCCTGACGCAATTGATGCACCGACAAATTCACCGACACTCGAATCGGTGCAAGCCCCTGACGCTGCCACTCACAGGCTTGCCAGCAGGCCTGTCGCAACACGAACTCGCCGATAGCGCCAATCAGACCCGTTTCCTCGGCCAGGCCAATGAACTCTCCCGGCGGTATGCGGCCCATGGTCGGATGATCCCAGCGCACCAGCGCCTCGGCCGCGTTCAACCGGCCCGTGGCGAGGCACAGCTTGGGTTGGTAAAACACCTTTAGTTGCTTCTCTTCGATGGCTTTGCGCAGCTGATTTTCCAGCTGCAAGCGTTCCAGCGTGCTGGCTTGCAAGCTGTCGGTGTAAAACTGGAAATTATTGCCGCCCAAGTGCTTGGCATGCTGCATGGCCATGTTCGACTGACTGACCAAAGCGGAAATTTCCCGGGCGTTGTCCGGCAACAAACTGATGCCCATCGAAGCGCTCACCACCAGTTCGTGACCCTCAACGTTAACCGGTACACGCAGCTTGGTCGCCAAGCGGTTTGCCACCCGCGCCAGGCTCGAGAGATTGCCATAGGCATTGAACAACACAGCGAACTCATCGCCGGACAAGCGCGCAATGGTGTCCGCCTCGGGCAGCGCATTGACTAGCCGTCGGGCCATTTTCTGCAGTAATTGGTCGGCGATTTCATGGCCAAGGCTGTCATTGAGCAATTTGAAACGATCCAGATTGATGTGCAGCAACGCCAGACTGCGGTAGCCGCCCTGGCGCACCCGCTGATGCGCTTCGCTTAGCCGCTCACGGAACAGCGCACGGTTGGCCAGGCCGGTGAGTTCATCGTAATGGGTCAGGTAGCGCATGCGCTCTTCAGATTCGCGTCGAGCCGATAGATCGGCGAAGAAGCCCACGATATGGCTCACTTTTCCCCGAGTATCGCGCACGGCATTCAGTTGCAGCCATTGTGGATACAGCTCACCGTTCTTGCGGGTTTCCACCAGTTCGCCCTGCCAGGTACCGTGCTGTTCCAGCGCCTGATGGATCGCCGCATAGTGCCGGCGGGCATCGCGACTGCAGGGCAAATCGACCACATTGCGCCCGAGCATGTCCTCGATGTCATAGCCGGTGACTCGACTGAAAGCCTGATTGACCGCGATCAACGCGTAGCTCGGGTCGAAAATCACAATGCCTTCGCTGGCCGCCTCGAACACGGTCGCTGCCAGTTGCCGTTGCGTCTCCAGGCTTTTGCTGACGCTGATGTCGCGGCGGGTGCCGACCATACGGATCACCCGGCCGTTTTCACTGCGCTCAACCGCTCGACCACGGTCCTCGATCCACACCCAATGACCGTCGCCATGGCGCACGCGGTACTCAACCTGATAATCCTCGCTACGCCCTTTCAAATGCTCGACCAGTGCGCGCTTGAGCGACGGCAAGTCATCGGGGTGCAGGCGCGGCTTGAGGTGGCGGAGCATCGCCGTCACGAATTCCGGCTCCAGGCCGAACAGTTCCTGGAGGTGGGTGTGGTGGACTTCATCGGTCTGCAGGTTCCAGTCCCACAACCCCAGCTCACTGGCCTTCAACGCCAGCGCCAGACGCGCTTCACTCTTACCCAAGGCCTGATTGGCGGCGTCCAGCTCCAGGCTGCGCTGGGTGATGCGGCTTTCCAGCCCGACCTGAATTTCACGAAGTTCGTCTTCTGCTCGACAGCGCTGGTCGATTTCCTTGGCCAACGTGTGATTGAGCCGGTCGCTGCCGCTTTGAGCCTGCTGCAAGTGCTCGATCAGTGCCTGATTCTGGAAGCGCCGCAACAGTCCGCTATCGATCAGCCGATTGACCTGCCAGGCGACGACACTCAACGCGCCCAGCAGAATCAGCCCGAACCAGCCCCAACCCTGTCCCTGTTCATCGCCGCCCCAGAACAGATAGCCAATGGCTGGCAACAGGCAGGGCAAGGTAAAGGACAGGAAGGCGGGCAGGCTGACCGCATAGGCAACGCTGGCCGAGAGCGCAGCAGCGCCGATCAGGCCGAATACCCAGGCTTGTTGCATGAAGTTGTCGGCGGGCACCAGCGCGATGCCGGCAACGGCCAGGGTCAGGCCGGTCATGGCCGAACCGAGCAAAAACATGCGGCGCCAGATCGGATGGGCCTGGCGGTTGGGAATCGCTGAATCGAAGGCTGCGACCTGAATCACCCGCAACGCCACCAGCGACAACAACCACACCAGCCAGACGCTGACCAGGAAGTAGCGCTGCGGACTCCAGAGTAACCAGGCGCAGACCAAACCATTGATCAACATGAACAACGTGGGCAACAACGAACCTTGATAAAGCAGGCGCGTGCGTTCGACCGCCATTTCCATGGCGTACTGTTTGCGGATAACCCGGGGCTCCACCGTGGGGCCCGACAGGTCGGAGCTGAGGGTCATAGGCAATGTTCTTGTTCTTATAATGATGAGCATGAGCCCGAAACGTCGACGGAGCATACACAAGCAAGTGCCCGGACCACACTGCCCCGGGTCATAAAACAGGCAAAAATATCCGCTGCTTTCCCGTCGTAAAAGCGTCCAGGCGAGCCCCACCAACGCTTGCAGCCGATGACCGACCGGTCGTCATGCGCATAACTTTCATCGGCTAAAGCAAAGCGGGGTTTGCCCGGTGTGGCGCCGCCCCCTAGAATGCCCTGATGCGCGATGATCTCTCCCTTCTGCTGAACTCTCTCAACGATGCCCAACGCCAGGCCGTAGCTGCCTCCGTGGGTCGTCAGTTGGTCCTGGCCGGTGCTGGTTCCGGTAAAACCCGAGTGCTGGTGCACCGTATCGCCTGGTTGATCCAGGTCGAAAACGCCTCGCCCCACTCAATCCTGTCGGTGACGTTCACCAACAAGGCCGCTGCGGAGATGCGTCATCGCATCGAACAGCTAATGGGTATCAACCCGGCCGGTATGTGGGTCGGCACCTTCCACGGCCTTGCGCACCGCTTGTTGCGGGCGCATTGGCAGGAAGCCGGCCTGAGCCAGACGTTCCAGATTCTCGACAGTGACGACCAGCAGCGATTGGTCAAGCGGGTGATCCGCGAGCTGGGGCTGGACGAGCAACGCTGGCCGGCCCGTCAGGCCCAGTGGTTCATCAACGGCCAGAAAGACGAAGGTCTGCGTCCAAAACACATTCAAGCCAGCGGCGACCTGTTCCTGGCGACCATGCGCAACATCTATGAAGCCTATGAGGCCGCGTGCCTGCGCGCTGGCGTCATCGACTTCTCCGAACTGCTACTGCGCGCTCTCGATTTGTGGCGCGATCACCCGGGCTTGCTCGCCCACTACCAGAAGCGCTTCCGGCACATTCTGGTGGACGAGTTCCAGGACACCAACGCTGTGCAGTACGCCTGGTTGCGTCTGCTGGCCAAGGGCGGCGACAGCCTGATGGTGGTCGGCGACGACGATCAATCGATTTACGGCTGGCGTGGCGCGAAAATCGAGAATATCTATCAGTATTCTGACGACTTCCCGGATGCCGAGACCATTCGTCTGGAGCAGAACTACCGCTCTACTGCCGGGATTCTCAAGGCTGCCAACGCCCTGATCGCCAACAACACCGGGCGCATGGGCAAAGAGCTGTGGACCGACGGCGGTGAAGGCGAAGCGATCAATCTATACGCTGCCTTCAACGAACACGATGAAGCACGCTACGTGGTGGAAACCATCGAAAGCGCGCTGAAAACCGGCCTTGCTCGCAGTGATATCGCGATTTTGTACCGCTCCAACGCCCAATCGCGCGTTTTGGAAGAAGCGTTGTTGCGCCAACGCATTCCCTATCGCATCTATGGCGGCCAACGCTTCTTCGAACGGGCAGAAATCAAGAACGCCATGGCTTACCTGCGATTGCTGGAAGGCCGTGGCAACGATGCAGCGCTGGAACGGGTGATCAACGTTCCAGCCCGTGGCATCGGCGAGAAAACCGTCGAAGCGATCCGCGACCACGCCCGGCACAGCGATGTGTCGATGTGGGAAGCCATGCGCCTGCTGGTCGCCAATAAAGGCCTGGCCGGGCGCGCCGCGGGCGCTCTCGGGGCATTTATCGAGCTGATCGAGAACCTCGCTGCCAAATGCATGGAGATGCCCCTGCATCTGATGACCCAGACGGTCATCGAACAATCGGGACTGATTGCCTACCATGAAGCGGAGAAAGGTGAGAAAGGCCAGGCCCGGGTAGAAAACCTTGAGGAACTGGTCAGCGCCGCGCGCAACTTTGAAAACGCGGAAGAAGACGAAGACCTGTCGCCATTGGCGGCATTCCTCGGTCACGCGTCGCTGGAGGCTGGGGATACCCAGGCCGACGAGCACGAAGACAGCATTCAGCTGATGACCCTGCACAGCGCCAAAGGCCTGGAATTTCCTTACGTGTTCCTGGTGGGCATGGAAGAAGGCCTGTTCCCGCACAAGATGAGCCTGGAAGAACCTGGTCGTCTTGAGGAAGAGCGCCGCCTGGCCTACGTCGGCATCACCCGGGCGATGCAGAACCTGGTGATGACCTATGCTGAAACCCGACGCCTGTACGGCAGCGAGACCTACAACAAAGTGTCGCGTTTCGTACGGGAAGTGCCGAAAGGCCTGATCCAGGAAGTGCGCCTGTCCAACAGCGTCAGCCGTCCGTTCGGCGGCGGTCAGCAGCAGAGCTCCAGTAGCCTGTTTGGTGGCAGCGAGATCCCGGACACCGGGTTCAGTCTGGGCCAGGCCGTTCGGCATTCGGTGTTTGGCGACGGCGTGATCCTGAACTTCGAAGGCGCCGGGGCTCAGGCCCGGGTCCAGGTAAACTTCAGCGAAGGCAGCAAGTGGCTGATGCTGGGTTATGCCAAGCT
>DQGF01000291.1:6265-8199 GCA_003525045.1 Pseudomonas sp.
GGTCGTCAACGATAACGCTGGAAGCCTGACACCCGAGGCGTGCTCAGGTTTATCGCGAGCAAGCTCGCTCCTACACACTCATCCTACGGACCAAAGTTAACAGGCCTTATTGCGCTGATTGAAGCTGAACGACACCTGTCAGGCAAAAGCCCGAAACACTCTGCCGCTAGCCAGTAACACTTCATCTGTGCAACATGGCGCGCGTGCCTTCTACAAATGGGAATTCCCTTTATGAAACGTTTTCTTAGCATCGCCATGGCGTTGTGCATCGGCCTGACGATGAGTCTCGACGCCAACGCCAAGCGCTTTGGTGGCGGCAAGAGCTCCGGCGCTGCGCCGACTCACCAGACCAGCCAAATGGCTCCTTCTTCTGCCGCAGGCGGTGCTGCCGCTACTGCGGGTGCCGCCGGTGCCGCTGGCGCTGCCGCCAAGGCCGGCGGTGCTTCGCGCTGGCTCGGCCCTCTGGCCGGCATCGCTGCCGGTGGCCTGCTGGCCTCCATGTTCATGGGTGGCGGCTTCGAAGGCATGCAGATCTTCGATATCCTGATCATGGCGGTCATCGCCTTCCTGGTGTTCCGTTTCATCGCCGCTCGTCGCCGCAAACAGCAGGAGCACCTGACTCCAGCCGGCCACGCACCGATGCAGCGTGAAGTGTTCGAACAGAAGCCTGCGGGCGGTTCGGTCTTCGGCGGTTCGGCAGCACCTGTAGCCGCTCGTCCGGTGATCAATGCTCCGGCCTGGTTCAATGAAAAGAACTTCATTGAAGCGGCCCGCAACCACTTCCAGTCCCTGCAACAGCACTGGGACGCCAACGAAATGGACAAGATCTCAGAGTTCGTGACCCCACAATTGCTCGAGTTCCTCAAGCGCGAACGTGCCGACCTGGGCGAAGGTTTCCAGTCCACCTACATTGATAACCTCAACGTACAGCTGGATGGCGTGGACGATCGCGCCGACAAGACCATCGCCACCCTGACTTTCAGCGGTGTGTCGAAAACCTCACGTTTCGACCAGGGCGAAGTGTTCAGCGAAAGCTGGAACATGGAACGTCCACAGGGCGAAAACCAGCCTTGGCTGGTTGCAGGTATCCGCCAGAACGGCTGAACAGACTTGCGTTAACGTGTCGCGATAAAAAAACCCCGGCCTCGGCCGGGGTTTTCTATTTCGCGGTTGCATCTATAGCGAGCTACTGTATAAACCGCCCCATATAAACCGCGCCATCAGCAAGAGGATCCCGGACGTGGAAGAAATCATCGAACAACTGCGTGAAGCCAACGAACCGGTACCGGTCCCCTTGGAGTTGCCTGACGAAGATCAACTGGTGGAAATCGAGGAACAACTGTTCATCGACATTCCGTTTGTCTTCAGAGAATTTTTGCTGACCGTCAGCGACGTGGTCTACGGCAGCCTGGAGCCGGTGACCGTCACCGACCCACAATCCCACACCTACCTGCCGGACGTTGCCGCCAACGCTTGGGATGCCGGCGTCGATCGCAGCATGATCCCGATCTGCCAGGACGGCGACAACTACTACCTGGTTGAAGAAGACGGCACCGTGGTGCTGTGGCTGGCCGAGGAAGAGCTGATCGCTGAAGAAACCTGGGAATCGGTATGGCACTGGGCGCGGGACGTCTGGCTGGAAAGCTGAGCCGTCTGACGCGCGCCTTGGAGTCAATGCCCGGTCGAATCCTTGTGGTTGTCCAGGGTTTCCAGCAAGGCCACCTGCATGCGCGTATGCACGCGGATGAACCAGCGCCAGAGTAGCGCCGCCACGGCGGCCGCGACGACGACTATCAGCACCAGCAACTTGTTGGTCGGCAGAATACTGGCCGACAAGGCTGCCAACAGCAGGAAGATCACCAGCAGCGAGAGAATCGGGATCACTTCGGCGATCACCCGGCGCACTCGCTGTGTGTGACGGCCCGCCATTTCCG
>DQGF01000291.1:8499-8839 GCA_003525045.1 Pseudomonas sp.
CGCCCCGCCATTTCCGGCTTGACGCCCATCTCCGCCAACAGCATCGAGAGCGCCTTGAGCTTGCGATAGGCGGCGATCAGAAACGGCAGTGACAACAGCAGCGCCCCGCCCCAGATCAACGCTTTCTGCCAGCTCGGGTCACTGATCCAGTCCTGCAGGTAAGTGGACATGCGCTCGGCGAAGTACGCGCCAGCGAAGAAGATCGCCATCACCAGCGCCAGATTGACCCCTACCTGCAACAGAATCCGCCGAATCATCGACGCCAGCAACGCGCCCTCGCCCTGAGGCTGGATGCTGCGCAACCATTCGCCGTACATCCCCAGCACCCGAGCCAGTCGCT
>DQGF01000291.1:9112-26394 GCA_003525045.1 Pseudomonas sp.
CCGTACATCCCGAGCACCCGAGCCAGTCGCTGCGGCATCACCGCGGCAAGCTTGATCGACAGCGGATCGGCGGCGCGGATCAGATACGGCGTCAGCAGCGTGGTAAGCACCGAGACCGCCACGGCCACCGGATAGAGGAAGTTGCTGGTGACCTGCAGCGTCATGCCCAGCGCCGCGATGATGAAGGAGAATTCGCCAATCTGCGAAAGCCCCATTCCCACTCTGAGTGAGGTACGTCCATCATTGCCTGCGATAAACGCACCGAGTCCGCAGGACAACATTTTGCCAAGCACTACGGCCACTGTGATTACCGCGATCGGCCAGGCATATTGCAGCAGGATCATCGGGTCGAGCATCAGCCCGATGGCGACGAAGAAGATTGCACTGAACAGGTCGCGAACTGGTTCGATCAGGCGCTCGATCTTCAGCAATTGCCGGGATTCAGCCATGATCGCACCGATAAGGAACGCCCCGAGCACCATGCTGTATTCGAGTTTGACCACCAGCAGGCAGAAGCCGAAACACAGGCCCAGCACGGTGATCAGCAACATCTCGTTGCTGTCGAATTTGGCCACGTAGGCCAGCAGTCGCGGAACAAGAAGGATGCCGATGACCAGCGCGACGATCATGAACAGCGAGAGCTTGCCGACCGTGGAAAAGACTTCACCGGAGCTGACCGTGCCACTGACCGCGATGCTCGACAGCAAGGCGATGATGCCGATGCCGAGAATGTCTTCGACGATCAATACGCCGAAGATCAGCTGGGCAAAGCGCTCGTTCTTCATCTTCAGGTCATTCAGGGCCTTGACGATAATGGTGGTCGAGGAAATCGCCAGGATCGCGCCGAGGAACAGCGAGTCCATGGTGTTCCAGTCGAACCAGCGGCCAATCTCGTAGCCGATCCAGATCATCAGCACGATTTCCAGGAACGCCGCGATGAACGCCGTGGCGCCCACCTTGAACAGCTTGCGCAGGCTGAACTCCAGGCCCAGACAGAACATCAGGAAAATCACCCCGAGTTCGGCGAGGGTTTTGATCGTCTCTTCGTCGTGGATCAGGCCGAACGGCGGCGTGTGCGGGCCGATGATGAAACCGGCGACGATATAGCCGAGGACCACTGGCTGTTTGAAGCGATGGAACAGCACAGTCACCACACCCGCGACCAACATGATCACTGCCAGGTCCTGAATAAAACTGATGGCGTGCATGGTGTGGGCTCCTTGGTTAACGAATGCTCAATCGCCGGACGCGAGAAAGGTCTGATCGAGCAGAGTAAAAATCCGATTTACATGTAGGAATTGCCCTTGGAAAGGGCATTTGAAGGGTAACACCGCGACTTCCGGCAGAAAGGCGGTGCAATATATGGAAACAGATCGATCGGGCGTGACGGCGATCACCTGCCCGGCGTCCCGATAACAGTGGTTTGAAAAAACCGACCAGGCACCCGCAGAGGTGCGCCCCCTCGAAACCTGCCTTGAACCGTGAGAACGCTATGGAACCCGGAAACGCCCAGCTGTCGATGACGGTATTGATGACCCCCGACATGGCCAATTTTTCTGGCAATGTTCACGGCGGTACCCTGCTCAAGTACCTCGACGAAGTGGCCTACGCCTGCGCCAGCCGATATGCCGGCCGCTATGTAGTGACCCTTTCAGTGGATCAGGTGATTTTTCGCGAGCCGATTCATGTCGGTGAACTGGTGACTTTCCTGGCCTCGGTCAATTACACCGGCAACACCTCGATGGAGGTGGGGATCAAGGTGGTGACCGAGAACATCCGCGAGCGCTCCGTGCGCCACACCAACAGCTGCTTCTTCACCATGGTCGCGGTGGATGACCAGCGCAAACCGGCCGCCGTCCCGCCGCTGCAACCGCAGAACAGCGAAGACAAGCGCCGTTTCATGCAGGCCCAGCAGCGTCGGCAGATTCGGCAGGAGCTGGAAAAGCGTTATCAGGAAATCAAGGGCGACGCCTGATTTGTCAGGTCTTTAGATCGCTTTCGCGGGCAAGCCTCGCTCCTACAAGGACGCTGCGATACTTGTAGGAGCGAGGCTTGCCCGCGAAGACGGCCAACCAGACACTGAAAATCTGGCCCGTACTCTCTTCAAAAGGTCCCGAACATGAGCCTCCACCTGATCATCGGCGACAAACTGCATTCCTCCTGGTCCCTGCGCGGCGCCCTGGCCCTCGACCTGGCTGGCGCCCCCTACACCGAAGAATTGATCAAGCTGAACCAGCCGGACACCCGCGAACGCCTGCTCAAGCACTCGCCCACCGCGAAAGTCCCGCTGCTGAAAACCGCACACGGCACCATCGCCGATTCCCTGGCGATTGCCGAATACCTGGCTGAACAGTTCCCCGACGCCAGCCTCTGGCCCAAGGACGTCGCCGCCCGTGCCCAGGCCCGTTCGGCATGCGCACAGATGCACAGCGGTTTCGTTGCAATGCGCAACACTATGCCGTTCGACCTGAGCCACGATGCCGCGCTGTCGCCGATGCCGGCTGACGTCCAGGCAGACATCGAACGCATGTTGGCGTTATGGGCCGAGTGCCGCGCGATCGCGACCGAAACCGGGCCGTTCCTGTTCGGCGGTGCCACCCTGGCCGATGCTTTCTTTGCCCCGATCGCCGTGCGCCTGCGTACCTATCAGGTGAAGCTGCCCGCAGCGGACGAGGCCTACGTCAACACTATCTACCAATGGCCAGCCTTCAAGGCCTGGCAGAAGGCAGGTCTTGAGGAGGTCGGGCAGTGAAACGAGTGCACGTGGCCGCCGCGGTCATCCGCGATAGCAGCGGCAAGATCCTCATCGCCCGCCGTGCCGATACCCAGCACCAGGGCGGACTGTGGGAATTCCCGGGTGGCAAGGTCGAGGACGACGAATCCGTCGAAATCGCCCTGGCCCGCGAGCTCCATGAAGAGCTGGGCATCGTGATCAACGCGGCGCGCCCGTTGATCACGGTCCGGCACGATTACCCCGACAAGCAGGTGTTGCTGGATGTCTGGGAAGTCTCGGACTTTTCCGGTGAGCCTCACGGCGCCGAAGGCCAGCCTTTGGAATGGGTAGCGCCCCGTGACCTGCTGAATTATGAGTTCCCGGCGGCCAACCAGCCGATCGTCGCGGCTGCACGGTTACCCGCGCAGTACCTGATTACCCCTGAAGACCTGGAAACGCCGGCCCTGCTGCGTGGTATCCAGAAAGCCATCGCAGGCGGTATCAAGCTGATCCAGCTGCGGGCACCCAACGGCTATGATCCGAAGTACCGCGATCTGGCAGTGGACGCAGCGGGACTGTGTGCCGGCAAGGCGCAGCTGATGATCAAGGGCCCGTTTGAATGGCTGGGCGATTTTCCGTCCGCCGGCTGGCACATCACCTCCGCGCAATTGCGAAAGCACGCGGCGGCTGGCCGACCGCTGCCAGCATCGCGCTGGTTGGCGGCGTCTTGTCATAACAGCGAAGAGCTGGCGCTGGCCGAACAGATGGGGGTGGACTTTGTGACCCTGTCGCCGGTGCAGCCGACGCGGACCCATCCTGATGCTCAACCGTTGGGTTGGGAGCAGGCTTCAGCGTTGATCGAGGGTTTCAGCAAGCCGGTATTTTTGCTCGGTGGTGTTGGCCCGGCAGAGCAGCAGAAGGCCTGGGAAGCAGGGGCGCAGGGTGTGGCGGGGATTCGGGCGTTTTGGCCTGAGGCTTGATTCTGCGGTGAGGCTGCCGACGCCTTCGCGGGCAAGCCTCGCTCCTACAGGAGTTATGTTATTCGCAGGTTTTGTGAACGACATTGACCCCCGTAGGAGCGAGGCTTGCCTGCGAAGGCGTCCTTGAGGGCGCCGACTAGACCTCTGGCTTCGCCGCCGCCTGCCATAAAATCTCGGCAACCCCCTGCCGCTTGGCAATCAGCCTTGCCACCACAAACAACAAGTCCGACAAACGATTGATGTAGGCCAACCCAACCCCGGCCAAGGGTTCTACCGCATTCAACTGCTGACACCGCCGCTCCGCACTGCGCGCCAGGCTTCTGCACACATGAGCCTGGGCAATCAACGCCGAACCACCCGGCAAGATGAAATTCTCCAGCGGCCCGAGCTCTTCATTCCACACATCGATCGCCGTTTCCAGCCGTTCGATCTCTGCCGTATCCAGTGCCTGATACACCGGCATCGCCAGTTCGCCACCCAGGTCGAACAGCCGATGCTGACAAGGTGCCAACACCTCGATCACTTCGTTCAACCCCGGATACGTCACACTTTCCGTCGCCAGCCCGGCCAACAGCACCCCAACCTGACTGTTCAGCGTATCGACCTCGCCAATCGCCTCGATCCGTGGATGGTCCTTGGGCACGCGGCGACCGTCGCCCAGCCCGGTTTCGCCTTTGTCGCCGGTGCGGGTGTAAATCTTCGACAAGCGAAAGCCCATGGTTACCTCGATAGCTGGTTGAGTTCTTGAGAGACGAGCGCAGTGCCCGCCAAGGGCAGGCGCAAGGTAAAACAGGTGCCTAGGCCGAGGGTCGATTGCACTTCCATCTGGCCCTTGTGGTTGTTGGTGATGATGAAATACGAAACCGACAGGCCAAGGCCGGTGCCCTGGCCGATTTCCTTGGTGGTAAAGAACGGCTCGAATGTACGCTTGCGCACGCTCTCGCTCATGCCGATGCCGTTGTCCTCGACCTGGATTTCCGCCCAGGGTGGGTTCAGCCTGGTGCGCAGAATGATCCGCCCCGGTTCGCGGTCGTCTTCGCGCTGGTGAATCGCTTGCGCGGCGTTTTTCAACAGATTGAGCAGCACCTGCTCCAGTTCGTTGGCGGTGCCGGGTACCGGGCCGAGTTGCGGATCGAACTGGCGAATGATCGCCTGGCCCTTGAAGTCGAAGCCAATGGCCAGGTCGAAGTCGTTACTGGCAATTTCCACCGCTTGATCAATCAACGCCGGCAGGTCGCACGGCGCCATCTGCCGGGTGCTGCGGCGGCTGAAGCTGAGCATGTGGGTGACGATCTTCGCCGCCCGGGCACCCGCCTGTTGAATGCCATCGAGCAACTGCGGCACTTCGCGCGCCTGCAGGTATTGGTTGACGGTTTCCAGCGCGATACCGACTTGTTCGGCCTGTTCGAGGTTCTTCGGCAGATCGGGGGACAGTCGCCGACGAATGTTTTGCACGTTGTGCAGGATCGCACCCAACGGGTTGTTGATCTCATGGGCCATGCCGGCGGCGAGACCGCCAACCGAGAGCATTTTTTCCGACTGCACCATCATTTCTTCCAGGGACAGGCGCTGAGTGATGTCGTCGATCCTGATCACCACGCCACGCCCGGCGCCGCCCATCAGCGGATAGAACGTCAGGGCGTAGTGCCTGGGTTCTTCATCCTTGAACCAGGTCACGCGCTCGATCTTCGCCACCGTATGCTGTTCGACGGTTTGCTTGAGCTGCGGCAGAAACGGCTTGAGCGGTTCGAACGCGAGGAAGATCGGCTGGTTCAAGGCCTCGTCCAGGCGCGTGCCGGACAGGGCGCTGGCCTCCTGATTCCACTGGGTGACATAGAGTTGCTCGTCGAGGGCAATCAGCGCCGAGGGCATGGAGTCGATAATGCTGTTGAGGTAGTTCTGAAACCCGGTGAGCTTCTTCTCGATCTTGCTGCGCACCTGGACTTCGAGTTCCAGCTTGCGATTGGTATGGCGGGTTTCTTCGGCCAGGCCCTGGGCCTGGTCATAAGCGGCCTGGGAATCATCCCGGGCCCGTTTGAGTTGCTGCTCCCGCGCTTCAATGCGCGAGAGCATGGTATTGAACGCCTCGGCCAGGCTGCCGATTTCATCATGGTTGCCGCGAGAGGCGCGCAGGGCGTAGTTTTCCTCCCGGGTCACTTGCCGAGACAACTCCTCGAGCTGATGGATCGGTCGGGTGATTAACCGTTTGATCTGCCGGGCGATCACCAGCCACAACAGCACGCTGAAGATCAGAATCCCGAGGCTGGCCGTCAGGGTCCCGGTGTAGAACGCCATCGGCAGTTCGCTGCTGGCCACCAGCAACAGGTGACCGGGCGCGGTGCCGGGGCGGGGCAGGGTGATCACTTGATTGCTGCGAAATTCGGTGGCCTGCCAGGACTCCATGTGCCGGTAATGCTCCGGCAGTTTCAGCTTGTCACCATGTTGCAGCTGCGCCAGACGCTCGCCCTTGCCGTCATAAAGGGCCGCTGCGCGCAGGGGGGAATAGCTGTTGAGTTCATTGAGCAAGCGGTCGGCGCTCTGCGGCGACTTCAGGGCGTCGGACACCAGGCTCGGGTTGGACACCAGGCGCCCGATGGTCTGTAAGGCCTGGGGTGCCATGCTTTCCTGAGAAATGTAGTACGCGGCGCTGATAAAAGTCAGGTTGGCGACCAGCAGGACGGTGGTCAACAGCACCAGCAGGGCGGCCAGCAGTTTCTGGCCGACTGGAAGATTTTCAAGGCGCTGGCGCAATGGCATCAGGTTCATCGCTGGAAAGGAACAAGTGGCCAGCGTAGCCGCTGCTCAGTCGCTGGGCAATCCAAGGCTGTGCAGATGGGTCATCAGCCGGTGCTCGAGTTGATTGAGGTGCGGCAGGTTCAACTGATGCCGGGAGGCAACTTTACAGACATGACCCAGCAGGTAGCTGATTTCAGTCCGGCGCCGGTGGCTGACGTCCTGGTACATCGACGAATAATTGGCGGCGGTCGCATGGATCACCCGTTCGACTTCCGGCTGCAGGTCCTCGGCGGCTGCCGGCTGTCCGCAACGCTCGAGCAGTTCCGTCAGTTCGACGCAGAGGGTGGCGACTTCGCAATGATGTTCCTGCAGGCCGCCGTTGCGACAATCGTGCAGCACGGTCAACGGATTGATCGCACAGTTGAGCGCCAGTTTTCGCCACAGCCTGGTCAGGATATCGGTGCTCCATTCGTGGGGAATGCCGGCGGCGTCCAGATCATCGAGCCAGATCGGCGCCACCGGATGACCGGCGTCCCCCAGCCAGGTGTAACCGTGTCCGGCGAATACCACGCGCCAGTCGCCATCGCGAAAGGCACCTTCGGTGCTCGATGCGCAAATGCAGCGCGCCTGCGGAACCTGTGCCGCGACGGCGTCCTGGCTGCCAAGACCGTTCTGCAACAGCACCAGCTCGGCGCCGGGGGCCAGGCGCGGCGCCAGCTGTGCCACGGCGTGTTCGGCGTCATAGGCTTTGCAGGCCACCAGCAGGCGCTTGATCGGCTCACCGCCGTCGGGTGTCTCGGCGGGCACGGGATAGCGTTGCGCCTCACCGTGTTCGACCAGCGTCAAACCGCCTGCCGCCTCATAATCCTGCAGGCGGGCAGCGTCGCGCACAATCAGCCGGACCGGCACCCCGGCCCGCGCCAGACGTGTGGCCCATAAGGTGCCAAGGCTGCCGGCGCCCAGAACATGCCAAGTGGTGGACATCAGTTTTTTGCTCTGTTTAAGGCGTGCATGGGAGGTCCGCAGTGAATGATGGGAAAGACCCGTTATAATCAGCGCGGATTTTAACCGCAAGCCAGGCGTGCTCCATCGTGACTGAGTACGCCCTTTTAATTGGAGAGATTACATGCCGTCGTTCGACGTGGTATCCGAACTGGACAAACACGAAGTTACCAACGCGGTCGAGAACGCCGTCAAGGAACTCGATCGTCGTTATGACCTGAAAGGCAAAGGCACCTTCGAGTTCAAGGAAAAGGACCTGACCGTCAACCTGACCGCTGAAGCCGATTTCCAGCTCGAAGCGATGATTGAGATCCTCAAACTGGCCCTGGTCAAGCGCAAAATCGACGTGCAGTGCCTTGAAGTCAAGGATGCCTATGCGTCAGGCAAATTGATGAAGCAGGAAGCGGTTCTCAAGGAAGGCATCGATAAGGAGCTGGCGAAGAAGATTGTCGCTCACGTCAAGGACGCCAAACTCAAGGTCCAGGCGGCTATCCAGGGCGAGCAGGTGCGCATTACCGGCAAGAAGCGGGACGACTTGCAAGAAGCCATCGCTGCCCTGCGCGCCAAGACCTTCGACATGCCGCTGCAGTTCAACAACTTCCGCGACTGACCTTCGGGGCGGGAACCTCTCGGCGTTTTCGGCGTCCGAGGCCCAACGGCAGAAACGATCGAGCCCGAGAGGGGTCGGTCCTTTCTGCCGCTCATTTTTCGCGTGCCGGATAGCCGGAAATCAGGAGAAAGAAGATGGATTTGAATGCTGAAGTGGACAATCTGGTCAAGGCATCCCAAGCCTGGATTCCGATGATCATGGAATATGGCAGTCGTGTACTGCTGGCGATCATCACCCTGGCCATCGGTTGGTGGCTGATCAACAAAGTGACGCAAAAGCTCGGCGGGCTGCTGGCGCTACGTAACGCCGACCTGGCCCTGCAAGGATTCATCAGCAGCCTGGCGAATATTATTCTCAAGGTGTTGCTGATCGTCAGCGTGGCCTCGATGATCGGCGTGGAAACCACTTCGTTCGTTGCAGCCATCGGTGCGGCGGGTCTGGCCATCGGTCTGGCCTTGCAAGGTAGCCTGGCGAACTTCGCTGGCGGCGTGCTTATTCTATTGTTCCGTCCGTTCCGCATTGGTGACTGGATTGAAGCCCAAGGTGTCGCCGGTACCGTCGACAGCATCCAGATCTTCCATACCGTGCTGCGCACCGGCGATAACAAAACCATCATCGTCCCTAACGGCAATCTGTCGAACGGCATCATCACCAACACTAACCGTCAGCCGACTCGCAAGGTTGTATTTGATGTGGGTGTGGATTACGAAGCGGACTTGCAGAAGGCCCGAGAAGTACTGCTGGAACTGGCTAAGGATCCGCGTGTATTGGCCGAACCCGCACCGGAAGCGGTGATTTCCACCCTGGGTGACAGTTCGATCACTGTTTCCCTGCGTGTATGGGTGAAAACTGCCGACTATTGGAGTGTGATGTTCATGTTTAACGAGCAATCCCGCGATCGCCTGAAAACGGCCGGTATCGATATTCCGTTTCCGCAGCGGGTTATTCGAGTAGTTCAGGACTCCGCCACGGCGTAATGACCGGTTCAGTCCATGTTCGACTGTCCGGTCAGGCGTGTTCGCAAGATCCCGGCCGGTTAAACACAATGCTCTAGCCAATAAAAAAGGCCCATCCGAAGATGGGCCTTTTTTGATTACTGCAAACTAACGAGCCGCGATTACAAGATCGACAGCGGGTAGTCGACGATCAGGCGGAACTCTTTCACGTCGCCTTCACCTTCGTCGTCGTTAGCGAAGTGCCATGCTTGACGAATGCGGAAGGAAAGATCTTTTGCCGGGCCAGTCTGAACAACGTACTTGGCTTCGAAGTTGGTTTCGTTGTGTTTGCCATCCGAACCGTAAATCGGATCACCGTTAGCTTTACGGTACACACTGTTGGCAGCCAGACCGGTGCCATCGATGTCCCAACCTTTCACGTAACGGGTCATGAAGCTCAGACCTGGAACGCCGTACTCGGCCATTTTCAGGTCGTAACGGACCTGGGCAGACTTCTCGTTAGGGGCGTTGAAGTCAGAGTACTGGATGGAGTTGGCGAGGAAGATCGAGTCGCCGCCGCGGTTGTTCTTGCCCACACCGATGTAGTCGAACGGGGTGTCACCGTTGACCTTCTGGAAGGCGACAGTGATGGTGTGTGCTTTCAGGAACGAGAAAGCAGCTGCCAGGGAGAACGTAGTGTTGCTGATGTCGCCCGCTTTGGCATCACCGGTATCGGTAGTGCGGTAGATGTTACCGTCCAGGTTAACCGACTGATCGCCGCCCATTGGGATGGTGTAGTTCAGGTTGGCGTAGTACTGGTTCCAGATATCTTCCAGCTTGGCACCGTACAGCGATGCGCTCAGGCTGTCGGTGATGCCGTACTTGCCACCGAAATAATCGATCTTGTTAGCTTCTTCGCCGGCGTAGGTTGCAAACAGGCCGCCGTCACGGGCATTTCTGTCCTGGCTGGTCGACGAGTAGAAGTGACCGGCTTCGAGGTCAAGGTCTTTGATTTCGCTGCTCTGCAGTTGGAAACCGCTGGCAGTTTGAGGCAGGATACGGGAACCGCCCACAGCGAACACTGGCGAAGTGCTTGGCTGCATGTCACCGACTTTCAGCTCGGTTTTGGATACGCGGAATTTAACGGCTGCACCGGCTTTGCCCTGGCTGTCGTTGACGTGGCCATCGGCGTCGCGGCTCATGTTGCCAGTGCCGCCAGTGCCGTCGCCACCGTCCAGTTTGATTGCCAGGTAACCGAACGCATCGACGCCGACGCCTACGGTACCTTGGGTGTAACCGGAGCTAAGGTTGCCCCAGAAACCTTGTGTCCAGTCTTTCTGGTCGTTGCCGCCGTCTTTGTTATCACGGTTGAAGTAATAGTTGCGCAGCAGCAAGTCGAATTTCGCGTCTTCAACAAAGCCTTTGGCTTCAGACTGGTCACTTACAAATGGTGCGGCCGTAGCCAATTGAGAACCGGCTGCTGCTGCAACTGCCAGTGCGATCATGCTCCACTTCATCACGCGCATCGTGATTTGCTCCTTTGGTTTTTAGAAGAGTACTGCCGTCCCACCTGTTTTATTATCTGGGCGGCTCTTTCTTTTTGTGTCGGCGCAAACTTATATCACGCCGACCATGTTGGCGATACTTGCGTATCTAACCGTTCAGCTTCTTTACGACCGTGTCGCAAATGGCTCGGTAGATGTCGCAAATTTACAGCCCGGACGCAACTGGATTGACAACTTCAGCGTCGTTTTCCTGGGCCTGAGTATCGGTAAAAAGAGTCCCTGGTGAAACGTTTGAATCTCCATCGGGCAACCCTGCCACTGTTTTTATGTGCCTTGAAGGCTTCCGCTTCCAGCGGACGCTTTGAAGGCGATGTGGGTGTGAATGCAACAAGCGTGCACAAATCAGAAATCCGTCGCTATTTTTTTCTGAAGCCCTGCCTGTCGCTGTAGATACCTCATGAAACCGGGGGTTCGGCGTTGTTTTGTTGGAGCTTGACGCCATGTTTTGCATGGTGTTGCGTCACTTGACCGGCTGCGTGACAACCAAAAACGTTACCGGTTCACCCCGCCAGTGAGTAAACGGCGGATGCCCGTCGCATTGAGCGTAGACGCACTGTGCGAATTTGGTGCAAAAAATCTTGATCGTTGTGCTGAAATCACACAGTGGCGCCCTCTGCAAATCTGAACGCATCGTTGTTAATCAGTCATGTTCGCGTTTTTCGCAGGCGCGTTGGTTCTGCGTTGGTGCGTTCTGAGGGAGAATGTCCCATGTTGGGTCGCTTGTGGCTGTTGACAGGGTTCGACGTGAAGCAAGCGGCGATCGCAGGTATGCTGCCGGCCTGTCGCTTGGTGCGCCGTCTCTCGGGATGGGCGCTAAGCTGAAAAATGAATGACCCGGCGGGAGTGCGCGCAATGTTCGCTTTAGATCCACGACTTCAACAAGACACGCTACCGATCGGGGATTTCCCGCTCTGCCGGTTGCTGTTGTCCAACGATTCGAACTACCCCTGGTTCATCCTCGTGCCACGCCGCGAGGATATCAGCGAGATATTTCAGCTGGGTGTCGCAGATCAACAGCAGCTTTGGCAGGAAACGAGCGCGTTGGCGGAAATGCTCAAGGACTCGTTCGACGCGGACAAGTTGAACGTCGCGGCCCTGGGTAACGTCGTCAGTCAGTTGCACATGCATGTGATTGTGCGCAAACGTGAGGACGCGGCCTGGCCCGCCCCGGTGTGGGGCAAGCATCAGGCCGTGCCTTACAATGCAGAGCAGGTCGCGGTGATTCGCGAACGGTTACGCTTGGTGTTAACCGATGATTTTACGTTTCTGGAGGTCTGAATCATGAGCCTGGAAGCACGCGTTACCGATCTGGAGAGCCAATTGGCGTTTCAGGATGACACCATCCAGGCATTGAGTGATGTGCTGGCGACGCAGCAGCGCGCAGTGGAGCGCCTGCAACTGCAGATGGCCGCATTGCTCAAGCGGCAAGAAGAAATGGCCGGCCAGTTCGAGACGTTTGAAGAAGAGGCGCCACCGCCGCATTACTAGCTTTTGTTTCAAAAAAAAGGCAATAAAAAACCGCGAACAGCCAGGCTGTTCGCGGTTTTTTTCAGCCTTGAATCAGCGTCGCGGCAAAGCGGCGATCACATCTTCGGCTTGCAGGCCTTTGTCACGATTCATGACGGAGAACTCAACGCGCTGGCCTTCGACCAGGACACGGTGGCCTTCGCCGCGAATGGCCCGGAAATGCACGAAAATATCATCGCCGGAATCACGGGAAATAAAGCCGAAGCCTTTTGAGGTATTGAACCACTTGACGGTGCCGGTATCGCGGTTGCTCATGTCATAGCTTGGCGAAGCGGCGGCCGGTGACGATTTGTAGAAACTGATGGCCAGGTGCAGAAGAACGGCGATCAGGGCAACGATCAGGCTGAACAGAACGGCGGGTTGACCGGCGATGATGGGCATCGGCGCCAGCAGCGTCAGGGTTTGCAGTACGACAGCCAGAACCAGAAGGACGCTGACCAGGTTTTGCAGTTGATGACGCGGCCCTTTGTTCCAGTAAGGGATAACAGGAGCGAGGGTGAGGTTGAGCAGGCCGAAAAAGGCCAGGTACAGCGCATCGGGTTGTTGCAGGTAAGGTACGGCTTCGGATCGCAGGCTAGGGATGAAGGACAGCAGCAGGGCCGCTGCGCCCATTAGCAGGTGGACGATTTTCAACATTTTGATTAACTCACGTTAAGACGGATCACAAGGAAGAGCTGACGGAGCACGGTTCGCTTCAGATCAATAAGAGGCGTTGGACACGTACCCGGTATCAGCCTATGCGCAGCACCCGGAAAAATAGATGCCAGCGACACACCGCCTATTTAACAGCAAAGCTGCAGGCTACTCAAATCAAGGAGTCCAGCGGTGCACCGGGGGCGATTTGTCGCACGTTGATTTTGCATCAGGTTGTATAGGAAATCGTTCTGACTAGGACGGTCTCCATGATCTGTCTTGCGCTGTTGGCTTATCCTACGTTGATGGTCATAAAGTCATCTGGAGATAACGTTGCGCCTGCGTTTTTATAAGAATCGCAACATGGCTCTTATCAAAACCAGGAATGGCAAAGGAGTGTCAACGGTATGGTTTATGAAAACAGGCAAAGCGAGGGAAGAGGCGGTCTACCCAAGGATATAAGGATCGATCCATTTGTCAGCGAATTCGATATGGGGCTGGCCCAGCCTTTATCCCGATCAGTGCGCTTGAATGGCTTTGCGACCTGTTTGCGGCTTGAACAAGTCTATTGGGATATTTTGAGTGAAATGGCCAGGGTCAATCGTTGCTCGGTGAGTGCGCTGCTGTCTCACGTGGACCGTGAAGTGCATTTGCGGCACGGCGGGGTGAAGAATTTCAGCGGGCTGGTGCGAGTTGTCTGCGTGGTGCACAGCCTGAAGGAAGGGAATTGCCCGGCGATGGCCTAGCGGGGGCATGTGGAATGCGTTGAGTGTCGATCTGTGCAGTCTTACGGCTGCACAGGCTGCATTTAATGGATATAATCCCGCTCTTTGCCGCAAAACCCAGCGTGCGCGGTAGCAATCTGATCGCCGAGACAACCCCCATGCCGATGTACGACTATCAATGTGCTTCCTGTGGTCATCAGTTGGAAGCCATTCAAAAGATCAGCGCAGCACCGCTGGTCGACTGCCCTGCCTGCCAGGCGCCAGAGCTTAAAAAGATGCTGTCCATGCCGGGCTTCCGCCTCAGCGGCACCGGCTGGTACGAAACCGATTTCAAGACCGGTTCGAAGAAGAACCTGGCCGGCGGCGACAAAGCTGACTAGGGTCTGGAACCTGAGTGAACGACTACGCGTGAGCTCTTGCATCATATGGCGCCCTTCATAAGGGCAGGATATGAGCAAGATCTCCAAACGAATTTCGAATTACGAGAAGTGAAACCACTACCATGATGCGCAGCCATTATTGCGGCCAACTGAACGAAAGCCTGGAAGGCCAGGAAATTACCCTTTGCGGCTGGGTTCACCGTCGCCGTGACCACGGTGGGGTGATTTTCCTCGATATCCGTGATCGTGACGGTCTGGCCCAGGTGGTGTTCGACCCGGACCGCGCTGAAACCTTCGCTGCCGCCGACCGTGTGCGCAGCGAATACGTGGTCAAAGTGACCGGCAAGGTGCGCTTGCGTCCGGCCGGTGCCGGCAACGCCAACATGGCGTCGGGCATGATCGAAGTGCTGGGCTATGAGCTGGAAGTCCTGAACGAAGCGGAAACCCCGCCGTTCCCGCTCAACGAGTTCTCCGACGTCGGTGAAGAAACCCGCCTGCGTTATCGCTTCATCGACCTGCGTCGTCCGGAAATGCTCGAGAAACTGCGTCTGCGTTCGCGCATGACCACCAGCATCCGTCGCTACCTGGACGAGAACGGCTTCCTCGACGTCGAGACGCCGATCCTGACCCGCGCCACGCCTGAAGGTGCTCGCGATTACCTGGTGCCGAGCCGTACCCACGCCGGTTCGTTCTTCGCCTTGCCGCAATCGCCGCAGCTGTTCAAGCAACTGCTGATGGTGGCCGGCTTCGACCGTTACTACCAGATCGCCAAGTGCTTCCGCGACGAAGACCTGCGTGCCGACCGTCAGCCTGAATTCACCCAGATCGACATCGAAACCAGCTTCCTCGATGAAAAAGACATCATCGGCATCACAGAAGGCATGATCCGCAACCTGTTCAAGGAAGTGCTGGATCTGGAATTCGGTGAGTTCCCGCACATGACCTGGGAAGAGGCGATGCGTCGTTACGGTTCCGACAAGCCGGACCTGCGTAACCCGCTGGAACTGGTTGACGTTGCCGACCAGCTCAAAGACGTTGAATTCAAGGTCTTCAGTGGCCCGGCCAACGATCCGAAAAGCCGCGTTGCCGCTCTGCGCGTTCCTGGCGGGGCGAGCATGCCGCGCAGCAAGATCGACGACTACACCAAGTTCGTCGGCATCTACGGTGCCAAGGGCCTGGCGTACATCAAGGTCAACGAGCGCGCGAAGGGCGTCGAAGGGCTGCAATCGCCTATTGTCAAAAATATCCCTGAAGCAGCCCTGAACACGATCCTTGATCGCGTTGGCGCGGTTGACGGCGACATCGTGTTCTTCGGTGCCGACAAAGCCAAGATCGTCAGCGAAGCCCTGGGCGCGCTGCGGATCAAGGTCGGTAACGATCTGAACCTGCTGACCTGCGAGTGGGCACCGATGTGGGTGGTCGACTTCCCGATGTTCGAAGAGAACGACGACGGTAGCTTCACCGCTTTGCACCACCCGTTCACCGCGCCGAAGTGCACCCCGGAAGAACTGGAAGCCAACCCGGCGACCGCACTGTCCCGTGCCTACGACATGGTGCTGAACGGCACTGAACTGGGTGGCGGTTCGATCCGTATCCACCGCAAGGAAATGCAACAGTCGGTGTTCCGTCTGCTGGGTATCAGTGAAGCGGAACAGGAAGAGAAATTCGGCTTCCTGCTCGACGCCCTGAAATACGGCGCGCCACCGCATGGTGGTCTGGCCTTCGGCCTGGACCGTCTGGTGATGCTGATGACCGGCGCCCAGTCGATCCGTGAAGTGATTGCCTTCCCGAAAACCCAGAGCGCTGCCTGCGTTATGACTCAGGCACCGGGTCTGGTGGATGCCAAGGCATTGCGCGAATTGCATATTCGTCTGCGCGAAACGCCTAAGGCCGAGTAAGGCTGAACTGAAGGGCGTATCTTCGGATGCGCCCTTTCTTTTTAGATCGAGAGCAGGTCGAGATTTTTTCTTGCTGGCCGGCGCCTTGGCGCGGCGGGCAATGTTTCAAAGAGAATTCGGAGCGAGTTATGGCGGGTCATTCCAAGTGGGCGAACATCAAGCACCGCAAAGAACGTCAGGATGCCAAGAAGGGCAAGATTTTCACCAAGTGGATTCGTGAGCTGACCGTTGCTGCCCGGCAGGGCGGCGCTGATCCGGGCTCCAACCCGCGTCTGCGTCTGGCACTGGACAAGGCCCTTGGTGCAAACATGAGCCGCGACATCATTGATCGCGCGGTGGCCCGTGGTGCCGGAGCTGCCGACACCGACGACATGGTTGAACTGACCTACGAAGGTTATGGCCCGGGCGGCGTGGCGGTGATGGTCGAGTGCATGACCGACAACCGCAATCGCACTGCAGCCGCTGTTCGTCATGCGTTCAGCAAATGCGGGGGCAACCTGGGTACTGACGGTTCGGTGGCCTACCTGTTCGAGCGCAAGGGGCAGATTTCCTTCGCACCAGGCGTTGATGAGGATGCGCTGATGGAAGCGGCCATGGAGGCCGACGCCGACGATGTGGTGACCCACGAAGACGGTTCCATCGACGTATTTACCTCGTTTGCCGGCTTCTACTCGGTGCGTAATGCGCTGGAAGCGGCCGGTTTCAAAGGTGATGACGCGGAAATCGTCATGCTGCCGACCACCAGTGCCGAACTGGACCTGGAAGGCGCCGAGAAGGTGCTCAAGCTGATCGACATGCTCGAAGACCTGGATGACGTGCAGAACGTCTATTCCAACGCGGATATCCCTGAATCGGTGGCTGCACAGCTCGGTTAAGGGCGACTAAGATCCAATGTGGGAGCGAGCCTGCTCGCGAATGCGGATATTCAGGCAGCATCGTTGCTGAATATGAAACCGCTTTCGCGAGCAGGCTCGCTCCCACATTTGTTATTCGTGTATTGAATATCGTGCTTTTACTTAAGCCGCAGGCATTATGACTTTAATTCTTGGTATCGACCCCGGTTCGCGCATCACCGGGTATGGCGTGGTAAGCGATACCGGGCGCGGCTGCGTTTACGTGGCGTCGGGTTGCATCCGCACCGGTTCCGGCGAGTTGCACGAGCGCCTGCAAATCGTCTATCGCAGCGTGCGTGAAGTTATTCAGACCTACGGCCCGGTGACCATGGGTATCGAAAAGGTATTCATGGCGCGCAACGCCGACTCTGCGTTGAAGCTCGGTCAGGCCCGTGGCGCGGCAATCGTGGCCGGCGCCGAAGAGAATCTGGAAATCGCTGAATATACCGCAACACAGGTCAAGCAGGCCGTGACCGGAACCGGCGCGGCGAATAAAGAGCAAGTGCAGATGATGGTCATGCACATGTTGAAATTGACCAGCAAGCCGCAAATCGACGCGTCGGACGCCCTGGCCATTGCCATTTGTCATGCTCACACCCGGTCCAGCCTGTTACCTCATGGCCTGGGCGGGGCACGCAGTCGTGGCGGGCGCCTGCGTCTCTGATAGCATCAGCAATCATTTTTT